>JBOGYT010000251.1:0-9603 GCA_050696955.1 Solirubrobacteraceae bacterium
GTGCGGGCGGGGACGGTGTCCGAGGTCGCCCGCCTCGCCGGCGACGAGCTCGTGCTCGCGGTGCGGGCGCCGGAGGTGCCCGAGGGCGAGCTGCTGGCGGTCGACAGCACGTGGCGCTTCGCGGTCGCGGGGTCCGGCGAGGTGCTGACGGGAACGATCGACGATCCCGCGCAGCTCGTCGCCGCGGTCGGCGATCGCGCGGTCGTCGCGTATGACGCCAAGGCGCTCGGGGTCGTGCCGGGAAACCTCGTGCACGACACGCTGCTCGGCGCCTACCTGCTCGAGCCCGCGCGGCGCGGCTACCCGCTGCGCGAGCTGCTCGAGGAGCGCGGGCTCGCGGCGTCCGTCGAGGACGAGGTCGCGGCCGAGGCGCTGCTCGTCGGCCGGCTCGGGGAGTGGCAGCGCGAGCAGATCGCCGAGCGCGAGCTCGTGACCGTCATGGAGCAGATCGAGCTGCCGCTCGTGCCGGTGCTGCGGCGGATGGAGGTCGAGGGCGTGCGGCTGAACACCGAGCGGATGCGCGAGATCACCACGCGGGTGCGCGAGGAGGTGCGCGAGCTCGAGCTCGAGATCTGGCGCCTGGCGGGCACGGAGTTCGTCATCGGCTCGCCGCAGCAGCTCGGCGAGGTGCTGTTCGCACAGCTCGGCCTGTCGCGCAAGCGGCGCGGCAAGACCGGCTTCTCGACCGACGCGCGCGTGCTGCAGGCGATCCGCGACGAGCACGAGATCGTGCCGCTCATCGAGCGCTGGCGCGAGCTCAACCAGCTCGACAAGACGTACTTCTCGGTGCTGCCGCAGCTCGCGGCCGCCGATCGGCGCTCGCGCATCCACACGACGTTCCTGCAGGCCGCCGCAACCACCGGCCGGCTGGCGTCGACCGATCCGAACATGCAGAACGTCCCGATCCGCACCGGCCTCGGGCGCGAGGTCCGCGGCTGCTTCGAGGCCGCGTCCGGCAACGTCCTGCTGAGCGCCGACTACTCGCAGATCGAGCTGCGCGTGCTCGCGCACATCGCCGACGAGCCGGTCCTGAAGGAGATCTTCGTGCGCGGCGAGGACGTCCACACGGCGACCGCGTCGAAGGTCTTCCAGACGGCGCCGGAGGACCTCGACCTCGGCCAGCGCTCGAAGGCGAAGATGGTCAACTACGGGATCGTCTACGGGCTGAGCGACTACGGCCTCGCCGACCGGCTCGGGATCCCGCGCGAGGAGGCCAAGGAGATCATCGACACCTACCTCGACCGCTTCCCGGCCGTGCGGGCGTTCATCGACGCGACGATCGCCAGCGCGCTCGCCGAGGGCCACGTCACGACGCTGTGGGGCCGCCGCCGCCAGATCCCCGAGCTGCGGGCGCGCAACTGGCAGGTGCGCACGCTGGGGGAGCGCCTCGCGGTGAACACCGTCATCCAGGGCACCGCGGCGGACGTCATGAAGCTCGCCCTGGTGCGCGTCGACGCGGCGCTGCGCGATTCCCCGGTGCGGCCGATCCTGACGGTCCACGACGAGCTGCTGTTCGAGGGCCCGCCCGATGAGGTCCAGGCCGTCCGCGAGCTCATCCGCCGCGAGATGTGCGCGGTCTGGGAGCACGACCCGCCGCTGGCGGTCGACATCGGCGTCGGCCCGACGTGGATGGAAGCGAAGTAGCCATGGATCGCGGGCTGGCCGTCGTGCTGACGGCGATCGGCGGCGGGCTCGTCGCGCTGCAGGCGCCGATCAACTCGATGCTCGGCAAGCAGGTCGGCACGTTCCAGGCCGCGTTCGTGTCGTTCGCGATCGGCACGCTCGCGCTGGCGATGATCGCGGCGCTGGCGAAGGGAGGCATGGGCCAGATCGCCGAGGCGCGCCACCTGTCCTGGTACTACCTCACCGGCGGCCTGCTCGGCGCCGCCTACGTCACGACCGTGCTCGTCACCGTCCGCACCCTGGGCGCCGGCGGCGCCGTCGCGGCGACGATCGCCGGCCAGCTCACGATGTCGGTCGTCATCGACCACTACGGCTGGCTCGGCGTGCAGCGCGACCCGGTCGACGCGCTGAAGCTCATCGGGGTCGCGCTGCTCTCGGTCGGGACGTACCTCGTCGTGCGCGACTGAGTTCCGTCGCCGCGCGCGCATCCGTGCGCACGTTCACACCCGGCGGTCACCGTGGGAGGTACGTTCACCCCAGCGGAAGCGAGCGGGGGACCGCGGAACATGAGCACGGTCGGACAGGGGCAGGGCCAGGCCGCCGCGGCGCCGGCACCGTTCTCGGCGCTCCCGGCCCAGATCGCCGCCTCGGTCGCGGGCACGATGATCGGCGAGGCGCTCGGGGACACGCTCCCCGAGAAGCTGATCGCCGGGATGCTCATCGCCGTCATCGGGGCATTCCTCGTCGCTCCCGGAAAGCATCGCCGGCGCCGGATCGTCGCCGTCGCGCTGCTGCTGGCGCTGCTGGACATGCTGCGCCGCGCGATCGGCGCGGCCGCGTCCACGGGCCGCAAGCGCGATCGGGACCGGCCGGCGGCACGGACGTCGCAGTCCTGGGCGCCGGCGAGCTGGGCGGCGGTCGGGCTCGCCACCGTCGCGGGCTTCGGCCTCGGCAGCCTCGGGACGACCGCGGTCGACGGGTGGGCGAGCGAATCGGATCCCGACCCGCCCAAGACGGCTCAGGTGCCCGACATCCACAACCGGTCCGAGCAGGTGGCGCTGCGGATGCTCAGCGGCGCGATGTTCAAGCCGGTCACGGTGAGCGCGACGTCGCTGACGATCGCCGACGGACGCGCGATCCGCACCGCGCCGGCCGCCGGCGAGCGGGTCGCCCTGCGATCGACCATCAGGCTGTACCTGTCGACGGGCCCGCCGCCGCGCGACGCAAAGATCCTGGTCCCGGTCGTCAAGGGCCTGCGCAAGGCCGAGGCGCGCTTCGCTCTGAAGGACGCCGGACTGCGCGTGACAAGCAAGAACGTCGTGTCGAAGGACATCGCGGCGGGCGACGCCACCGGCACGTCCCCGCCGGCCGGCGAGCGCGTCGCGCGCAACGCGAAGGTGACGCTGCTCGTCTCGACCGGCCCGCCGGGGGAGAAGGTCGACGTTCCGGCGGTCGAGAACCGGTCCGAGCGCGAGGCGCTCACGATCCTGCGCGAGGCCGGGCTCAACCCGCGACCGTCGAGGCGCGAGCCCTCCGAGGACTTCGAGGCTGGCAGGGCGATCCGTACCGATCCCGCCGCCGGCCGTAGCATCGAGAAGGGAAGCGAGGTGACGCTCTACGTCTCGTCGGGCAGCGACGAGACGCAGGAGAAGGTGCAAGTGCCAGATGTCGTCGGGGCTCGGATCGCGGATGCGCGGGCGCAGCTCGCGGCGCGCGACCTCGGGGCCGTAGCGACCCCCGTGCGCTCGTCCGAGCCGAAGGGCACGGTCGTGGCCATGGATCCGGGAGCGGGGGTCATGGTCCCCAGCGGGCAGGACGTCGCGCTCGAGGTGTCCGACGGCTCGCTCGTCCGGGTGCCCGACCTCGTGGGCATGCTCCGCGAGGATGCGCGGGTGAAGGTTGAGGGGCTCGACCTGGTCTACGACGCCAACAGCGTCCCGTCATCGCCCGACGAAGAGGGCCGGGTGCTGGCGACGGCTCCGGCGGGGCGCACCGAGGTGAAGCGGGGATCGACGGTGATGGTCGACGTCGGGTGTGGCGACGTCAGCTGCGTCGACTGACCCTGGCGGCGGCCGACAACCTCAGGGTCACGACCTGCGGTGCACGCCGGACATTGGTCCGGCTGTCTGGTGTTCAGGTCGCCGGAGTACTCCGGAAGACCGAGACGTAGAGCAGCGGCCCGGGCGCGAACACACGCCGCCCGCGGGCGCGGCTCCCATGCTCCCCAGGCGAATCCTTCCCCGTGTGCGGTCCCTGACCGTCGCCGCGCTCCTGTTGAGCGCCGTCGCGATCGGAGCGCCGGCGAGCGCCGTCGCCGCCGGCGACGGCGTGATCTCCGGCGCGGTCTTTCAGGACTCAAACCGCGACGCCGTCCAGAACGCGGGCGAGGCGCCGCTCGCGGACAAGCAGCTCTATCTGTTCGACGGCGCCGGCCACTACGTCGGGAGCACCTCCTCGGATGCGTCCGGGAAGTACCGGTTCGCCGAACTCGCCGACGGCGACTATCGCGTCGAGTTCGCCGCGCCGTCCTGGTGGTCGCTGCGGGACAACTGGGCGCCCACGACGACGCCGTCGCTGCTTCCGAAGATCTCGCTGAGCCTGGCCGGATCGGCCGTCGCCGACTTCGGCTGGCGTCCGATCGTGCGCTCCACCGACGTGAGCTCGCCGCTCAGCTCGTACACCGGCGCGAACGGGCTGCGCGTCTCGAGCTACGACGACGTCGTGCCCGCCAAGGACATCTACGACGCGGTCATGCGCGGCACGGTCGGCCCCGAGGCGCGGTTCGTCACGATCCGCTTCGACTTCAGCCCGTACGCGAGCACCGTCGCCGGCTGGCAGGGCGCTCCCGGCTCGTATTCGAACTACGCCGCCATCTGCTACGACAACTACATCTCCTGGCTGAACGAGGGGGACGTCGGCGTCAGCCACGAGTACGGGCACGCCTGGAGCCTGTACTACGACACGATCGTCCAGCAGGAGGGCACGCTCGCGTCCTACCTCAAGGCCCGCGGTCTGTTCGGTGATCCGCGCGTGGACGCGACGTACCCCTGGGAAGCGCGCGAGATGATCGCCGAGGACTACCGCCAGCTGCTGGGCTCCCCGACCGCCCGGACCGCGCCCCAGATGAACCGGGAGATACCGCCGGCAGCGCAGGTCGCGGGCCTCAACGACTTCCTGACGACCACCTTCACCCAGCCGCCGGCCGCTCCGCCCCCGCCTCCGGCGCCGGCGCTTTCGATCTCGGGCCTGAGCGTCTCGCCGTCTCCGCTGAAGGCGTCGGGGGCCGTCGCGTTCGCGCTGTCGGCGAGCGCCGCCGTCACGGTCACGATCAGGAACGCCGGCGGCGGCGTCGTGCGGACTCTCCTGTCGGACGCGCCCCGTGGCTCGGGGCCGCTGAGCGTGGCCTGGGATCGCAAGAACGACAAGGGCCAGCGCGTCAAGGCGGGCGCCTACAGCGTCGTCGTCAGGGCGCTCGACGCCGCGGGCGCGAGCGTGACGGCCAGCGCCTCCTTCACGGTCTCATGACACGACGAGGGGCCGGCTGAGCCGGCCCCTCGCGTTCGTCGTCATGTCCGTCGCCGTCAGTGGGTGGGAATGGCGACGCTGCCCTGGAACGTCCCGTGCCCCAGCCCGCCGAACACCGCGCCCGAGCCAGCGAGCTTGCCGGTGGCCGTGGAGCACAGGTCGGACTGGTTGACGCCCTTGTCGGCCAGCGCCTGCGGGACGGCGGTGATCGATCCCCGCGGCCCGACGCCATCGAGCGTCACGTTGCCCGTGGTGAGCGTGTCGGTGCCCTCGTGGCAGACGATCACGATCACACGGTGCTTGCGCGGGTCGGTGAACGTGAGCGAGATGTTCTGACCGCCTGTGGTCAGGTTCACGTTCTGGTCGGCGGCCGCGGAGTGCCCTGCGGGGACCGTCGTCGGGTCCTCGACCACCCAGTAGCGACCGAGCGGCACGTTGGAGATCGTGCAATCGCCCGACGCGTTGGTGACGCAGAACAGCGCCGGCGCCACGATCGTGTCGTTGGCTGCGTGCGGAGGCGCACCTCCGAACGGCGAGTTGTCCGTGTACAGGTCGAACCTCACGCCGGGGAGCGGATTCGGGTTCGCCGAATCGTCCTGCTTGTGGATCGTGATGCTCCCGGGCTGGCGCGGGTTGACGAACGTCAGCGACACCTCCTGGCCGCCGGTCGTGATGGTGATGTTCTGATCGGGCGCCGCGTTGTGCCCCGCCGGCACCGTCGCCGGATCTTCGACGACCCAGTACCGACCCAGCGGCACGTTCGCGATCGTGCAGTCGCCGCTCGAGTTGGTCGTGCAGGTGAAGCTCGTCTGCGTGTCCTCCGCGCCGCGCGTGCCGCCGGCCGGCGCGTTGTCCTTGTAGAGGTCGAACTTCACGTTCGCGAGCGCCGTCCCGGCGTCGTTCTGCTTGTGGATCTTCACCGAGCCGCAGTTGCTGATCGGCCTGTTGGCGACCACGAGGTCCTTGAGCGCCGAGTTGAACGTTCCCTGGCTGCCCGACGAGCGGCTCTTGATCTGCGTGACGGCGAACGTCTCGCAGACGCCCTCGGGAAGGATCCCCGCGGCGGTGAGGTTGATGGCCATCTCCTGGAACGTGTTCGCGCCCAAGGCGACGTTGGTCAGCGGGTTCTGAGCTGCCGTCATCGCGCCCTGGCGCCCGGCCAGCCCGTCGTTCGCCGCGCCCTCAGCCTCGGTGGGATCGAGCGTGACCTGGTTGAACCAGCAGGGGAGGCTGTCGTTGCTGTCCGCGCACGTCGCGCCCGGGTTGCTCGTGGGCGTTGCCCACGTGAGCGTCGTGATCGTCGCCGTGCTTCCCCCGGAGGTGAAGTCGAACGTGATCAACCGGTCGCCGGCGGTGCGAACCGGCGTCTTGCCGTTCGAGCTCAGCGTGCTGCTCTTGTTGAGCTCGACGTTGAGGTTCGCCGAGCCGTTCGGCGAGACCCTGATCGACGATTGGTAGAGGAAGTCCGACGTTCCGATGTGCTCCGTTGCCAGGAAGACGTTCCTGAAGTCGTCCTTCGGCGGGACGCTCTGGCTCACGACCGTGGGCGGCTCGTCGTCCTCCTTCGCGCCCTTGCCGAGCGAGTCGTCGGTGTTGCTCGTCGAATCGTCGATTCGGGTTGCCGCCGGCGACAGGTTGGCCCAGTCCTCCGTGCCGAGCTGCCCGGGCTGAAGAAGGGTGTTGCCGAGCAGGATGTTCCCGTCGTTGCCTTCGAAGCCGCTGGGCGCGACGGTGGCGCTTGCGCCAACGAGCATGAATGCCAAGCCGGCCACGAGCGCGGCGCCCGTCGCCCCGAACAACAGAAAACGGCGTCGCGAAGACCGCCGCCACGGATTCAGTCTGGTCATGAGGATCCTCTCGTCTGCGAGCGAACGCACGCATCCCTGCCACGCGTAGCCCGTTTGGGGCGCGCATGCATCGCCTGACCCTCGTCAGGGGCCCCGCGCGAATGTATGAAACGAGCGTAGATCGCCGGTGGCACGCAGCGCATCGGTGGTTTGCGCCCAATGTGGTGCAGGAACTTGCACCGGATCTCGGAGTAATGGAGAGCGGCGGGGGCGCAGCCGGCCGTCAGGCCGCGGCGTGCGCGAGCGGGCGCGCGCCGTTGCTCAGCGCGAACTCCGGCGGGCAGATCTCCAGGTAGGCGCGAAACGACCAGTCGACGAAGCTCTGGAAGTCGAGCGCGCGCAGGCCGAGCGGCAGCAGGCGCGTGGGCGTGATCCGGCCGACGAGGTGCTGGACGCGCAGCAGCCAGCGGTACTGCCACTCATGGTCGGCCGAGAACGCGCCGTAGCGCTCGAGCGCCTGCTCGCGCGTCTGGCGGCCGGCGAGCACGTCGCGCAGCTCGCGCCCGAGCGCGAGCGCGAAGTAGAACGCCGGCCGGATGCCCTCGGCGGTCGTCGGCAGGCAGTGGCCGGCGCTGTCGCCGACGAAGAACACGCCGTCCTCGACGGCCGAGCGCAGCTGGTGGGGGATCCAGTTGCCCTGCCAGCGCTCTGCCGGCACGCCGACGTCGGAGGCGAGCTTGAGCGTCGGCTCCTTGACGTGGTCGCGCGGGTCGAACGAGCCGACGCCGACGCGCAGCTCGCCGGCGGCGGGAAACGACCATGAGTAGCCGCGGCGCACGTACTTCGGATCGATCCACAGCTCCAGGTCGTCGCCGGCCTCGTGGGGATGTACCTCGAGGCCGCGCGACAGCCGCGCGTTGGGCGGCTGCACGTTCGCGCCGGCGCCGAGGATGCGCCGCCATCCGAGCGCGTCGACGACGAGCGGCGCGCTGAGGTCGCCGCGGTCGGTGTGCACCGTGAACCCGGTCCGGCCCTCGACCTTCGCCGTCTCGAACCGGGCCTCGCCCTGCTCGCGCAGGAGCGCGCAGATCGTGCGGTAGTCGAACGTCGAGAAGGTCCACGGCAGCGTCCAGCGCAGTGTGCGCCCGGGGACGTGGATGACGAGATCCGAGAAGGTCTGCTGGACCGAATCGGAGAGGCCGAGGTGCTCCAGCCACAGCGTCGGGGCGGCGCACGCGCTCGTCTGGCGCTCGCCCACCTCGTAGCGATCGATCATCATCACGCGCGCGCCGCTGTGAGCCAGCTCGCGGGCGACCGTCAGCCCGGCGAAGCTCGCGCCGCAGATGAGCACGTCGTAGTCACCCGTCAGAGGGGTGCGCTCGATTCCCCTCTTCGTGGCCCGGACCGGCATCGCGGGTGGGATTGTACGTGCGACCTGTACTAACCTTGCCCGTTACACATGACCACCGTTACCGAAGCTGCACCAGAAGCGAAGGTCGTCGAAGGGTCTGACGGCCTGCTGCTAGAGATCGACGGGCAGATCGTTCCCAACTACGACGCCGCCTTCACTCACTTCGAGGAGGGCGAGGTCGTCACCGGCATCGTCGTTCGCATCGACAACGACGAGGTCCTCGTCGACATCGGCTACAAGAGCGAGGGGGTCATCCCCTCCAACGAGCTTTCCATCCGCAAGGCGGTCGACCCGCACGACGAGGTCGAGCTCGGCGAGGAGGTCGATGCCCTCGTCCTCACGAAGGAGGATCAGGACGGCCGCCTGATCATGTCCAAGAAGCGCGCCCGCTTCGAGAAGGCGTGGCGGCGCATCGAGGCAGCGGCCGAGTCCGGCGAGCCCGTCGAGGGCACCGTCATCGAGGTCGTCAAGGGCGGCCTGATCATCGACCTCGGCGTGCGCGGCTTCCTGCCCGCCTCGCTCGTCGACATCCGCCGCGTGCCGAACCTCGACGAGTACCTCGGGACGAAGATCGAGTGCAAGGTGATCGAGCTCAACCGCTCGCGCAACAACGTCGTCCTCTCGCGCCGCGCGGTGCTCGAGGAGGAGCGCAAGGAGCAGCGCCAGGAGATCCTCGATCGCCTGCAGCCGGGCCTCATCGTCGAGGGCCAGATCTCGAACATCGTCGACTTCGGCGCGTTCGTGGACCTCAACGGCATCGACGGCCTGATCCACATCTCCGAGCTGTCGTGGTCGCACGTCAACCACCCGTCGGAGATCCTCTCGATCGGCGACACGGTCGCGGTGAAGGTGTTGGATATAGACCGCGATCGGCAGCGCATCAGCCTCGGCCTCAAGCAGACCCAGGAAGATCCATGGCAGCGCGTCGTGGACACCTACAACGTCGGCGACGAGCTCGAGGGCACGGTCACGAAGGTCGTCACGTTCGGCGCGTTCGTCGAGATCCTCGACGGCGTCGAGGGCCTCGTGCACATCTCCGAGCTGGCCCCGCACCACGTCGAGAACCCGCGCGAGATCGTCGCGCCGGGCGACGACGTCAAGGTGAAGATCCTCGAGATCGACTCCGAGCGCCGCCGTCTGTCGCTCTCCGTCAAGCGCGTCGAGGACCAGATCCTCCCGTCGGTCGCGCGTGCCGCGGAGGGCGGCGCGGTCACCGACGCCGGGGACCTGGACGACCTGCCGGAGCTCGGCCTGAGC
>JBOGYT010000252.1:0-5400 GCA_050696955.1 Solirubrobacteraceae bacterium
GGGCGCAGGCGCCGCAGATGGCGGCGCCGGGGCGGGCGGCGGCGGCGACGGAGGCGCGGGTCCCGGTGCGAGACCGGTCTCGGGCTCGTCCCGGCTCCGCGCCGGGATCGGGCGGAGCGCCCGCGTCGTCGTCGACATCGATCGGCGCCGTGTCCGAACTACCGGGCGGCTCAGATGCGTCCGAATCGATCTCCCCTGGGACAGGCGGCGCGGCGACGGCGGTCAGCGGCGATATCACGCCACCCCCGATGGCAGCCGTCGCGATGAGCGCGGCCGTGACGCGTGCGGCGCCTGAGCCGCGTGGCGGCGTCCCGTACAACCGGGAGGCGGAGCAGATTGGGCAATCCGGGCGGAAGGGCAGGTAGCCCTCCTCGTGCCCCGTCGCCAAGTGGTGGCTCAGCGACACGACGTCCTCCTACATGCTTGCATCTGACTTCCCCTACGCTCGTCAGAGGCCCCGTCCCAAGCAAAGTATCAGACACACTTTAGCCGGCGTCAGCCGCCTGCAGCTGCGGCTGGCACGGGCCTCGGCAGCAAGTGGCGCCGCCGGCGCAACGCCAGCCAGCCGATCGCAGCAGGCCACACGATCGACCCGATCACGACAAGCGCGGTGTGTGTCTCCAGGCCGGCCCGCCCGGCCACGACATTCTTCACAACAAACGTGAACGGGCCGTACGGCGAAACACTGAGAAGATCCCACGCCGTCTGCGAATCGACGAGCCGGATCGAGGCCAGTCCCGCGAGGAAGAACGCCGCGACGATGCACTGGCTCACGGTTGCGCTGCGGAAGACCCCTACGACGGTTACTGTGAGCGCAGACCACCAGCAGGCGGCGGCGACCGCCGCCAGCAACGCCTCCACCGAGAAGGGCGTCAGCGCTCCAGTGCCGCGTCCCACCGCATCGGCGATTCCAACCACCGCCCCCCCCAGGATTGCCGGGACGATTAGGAGTACCGCGACCAAGAGCGCCCCCATCCCGTCACGCAGCATCGTCTTGGACTGCGCCTGGTCGGCCAGGAACAGGTCGCGGTCTACATGCCATTCGTACCGCGACGCGCACAGCACGGAAACCGTGTAGACGACCAGGAATGGGCTCATCGCCGCAAACGCCCACAGTCCCCAAGCCGCTCCTCGCCCGACGCCGGCGCCCTCCGGCAGAACGAGGAACCCCGTCGGGATCGTGCCGCCAAACGCTCCCACGATGAACGCCGCGATCGCGACGGCGCCGATCATCGGATGTCGCCAGTACAGCTGCCACAGCGCCAATGAGCTCATGGGCACACGCCGATCGTCGACACGCGGACGACACGCCAGCCCTGGCGAGTTCGCCTGTTGCAGATCGTGACTGTGACGTCGCCGCCGAGCTCGGCCAGCACGGTGCCCGGCGGGACGTCCTCTGCGTAGACATACGTGACATCGGTCACGCGCCGGGCGCGTCCGATCAGCGCCCGCTGGACGGGATCGAGCGCGCGCCGGCCGAGCACGAGCCGGCGCTCACGCCGCACGTCGCCCGACCGCACGGCCGAAAGGTACGCGCGAGCCACGGGCTCGCTCGCGCGCTCGAGGGCCAGATCCTCGATCCACGGACCTTGCAGCCACCATGGGATGGCGGTCGCCATGCGCTCCGGCGCGACGGCCCCGAGCGCGGCCGCGGCGGTGATGAGCAGCGCGATTGGCGCCACCCCTGCGAGGCGAGCCGCTCGACCGCGCGCCGGCGCCGGCTCAGCGTCCTTGATGGCCCGAGCGACGCCCGGATCCGACGACCGGCGCCCCGCTGCCACGATCACGAAGGCAGCGAGCAGATACGTTGCGGGCACGCCCCAGCGAAGCCATGCGTCGCCGCGCACGCCTTCCCGCCGGTCGAACACGGCGTCGAGAGCGCCGCCAGGAAAGAGCGACCGAAACCACAGCGCCGGCGGAAACTGTCCGAAGGTGGCCAGCATGAGCGGCACCCCACTCAGCAGCGCCACAAGCGCCAGAGCGGCGACACGCGAGCGGCAGAGGCATCCGCACGCGACCCCGACGAGCGCGAGCAGCACGAGCGCGAGCAGCCCGGCGATCGCCCACCACAGCGCCCCGTGAGCGCTGTGCCCCACTAACGCGAGCGAGTCTCCCTCGGACGCCACCACAAGAAGGACGGCGCCCGCCGCGAGCAGGTTGCCGCAGAGCCAGACGAGCATCGCGACCGCGATGGCGGCAACCGCCGTCGCGCGCCGGCGCAGCTGAGAGCCGATGCCGCAGAGAAAGAGCTCGCTTCCCATCCCTGACTCGGTCGACCGTGCGACGAGCAATGCGCCCCCAGCCATGAGCGCGGGCCCCAGGATGACGAGGTTCGTGACCGCTTCTCGGAGCACAGGGTAGGAATCGCTCGGACGGCTCGCGAGTGCGATGAGCACGGTCGCAACGGCATATCCGCAGACGCCTGCGGCCAGCGTGCCACGTCGAATCTCGGCCCGCGCAATGGCCCGTGCGAGCGCGAGCATCACAACCGCGCGACGACGTGGTCGTACATCTCGGTGACCGAGCCCCAGCGCGTCACGATGTCCGCGGTCGTGCCCGACGCGAGCATCTGCCCGGCGACGAGCGCGAGCACCTGGTCCGCGACGGCCTGGATCTCCGAGATCATGTGACTCGAGAGAACGACCGACGTCCCAGCGGCGACGAAAGCATCGAGCAGCGTGCGCATCTGGATCACGCCTTCGGCGTCCAGTCCGTTCGTCGGCTCGTCCAGAACGAGCAGCTTCGGCTGCCCCAGGAGCGCCCGCGCAACGCCGAGTCGCTGGCGCATGCCCTGCGAGAAGGCGCCGACGGGACGTTCGACCGTATCCGCGAGGCCCACCTGCTCGAGCACGGACGCGATGCGATCGCTCCAAGCTCGCCGCCCGCCGGCCGCGAGCAACAGGTTCTCGGGCGCCGACAACCACGGATAGAAGCGCGGCTCCTCGATCATCGCGCCGACGCCGGGGACCGGCACGCCTGGCTCCACGCGCGTTCCGAGCACGCGGATCTCACCGGCATGGAGCCGCTGCAACCCGCACATGGCGCGCATGATCGAGGTCTTGCCGCTGCCGTTCGGGCCGATCAGCCCGAGGACCGAGGCGGGTGCGACAGCGGCCGAGATCGGTCCGATCGTCACTCGAGCGCCGTACCGGATCTCGATGTCCTGAAGCTGCGCTGCTGGGGGCGCGTCCGTCATCGTCCCTGCCATCCCATCAGAACGGGTGCTGCCGCGCCCTGCTGGCGGCACCGGATCGCGTCTCTCCTTCGCGTACGATTAGAACGAGCGTGAATACGGCCTCCCGGTTCGCGGGAACAGCCGCAGGCGCGTGGGGCCATCGGACGCCGCGACATCGACACCTCGCCACGACCTGCGGCGACCATCGACCCCGATCAAGACGACCCTGCCCTTCACGAGGACTGCCGTGGTGCCGGTGCGCTCACTGACCCAGAGGCGCTTGACGCCGCGCAAGTACAGCCTATGCAGCCGCCGCCCGGCGTGGACGCTGACCAGTGAGCCGCGTGGGCTGTCGCTGCCCACACTCAGGACCGCCGTCGCGATGGTTTCGCGTCCCAGGCCGCACGTCCCGGCATCCGCTTCGACGCGCCGCGCGCGGTCGACCTTCTGCGGCGCGTCGATCCGGCCGCCGGCCACAGCGGCGATGCGAGGTGCCCCGTCGCCGATCAGGCCGATCCTCGAGCCGTCGGCGCTGATACACCCGGTGGCGGCCGCCGGGCTCACCTGCCGCTGGGCCTTCACCGACCATCCTGCCGCCCGACGCTGCAGGACGAACGCGCGCTGGCGGCCGCCTGCCTCCGAAACGAGGACGAACCCCACGCGGCGCGTCGCTGCGATATCCGACAACGGGAGCGTGTCGCGCAGCTTCAGCGACCGCCCGTCGTCGAGCACAAGCGACGGTCGCCCGCCGGGGCGGGCGATTGCGAGGCGCGCCGGCACGGGCCCGGGGAAGATCGGTCGATCCACGGGGATCCGCGGCTTGACCTCCCTCGGTTCCCATGCCGGCGGCCCGACACGCACCCGTGGGCCGTCCGCCGTCTGGGGGATGTCGCCCCCGTCGCGCCCCCGACCGATCTCCGCCTGCGGGCAGGCATCGAGACACACGGCGTACGGCAGTTGATCTTCTGGTGTGAGACGTAGCCTCCAGCGCACCCGACCATCGCGGGTGATGCCCATCATGACCGAGCCACGTTCGAGCACTGCGCCCGATCGATCGGAGTCATAGACGAACGTCTCCGAAGGTCCCGGCTTGCGGTCGCCCAGCGTGTCGTCGCCCTCGTCAGACTGATCGAGCGCGACGACCGCGAGGGCCGCCGCCATCAATATGACAGCACCGACAACGGCCGCTCGACGCACGACGGGCAGTCAGCTCACTGGAAGTAGCCGGCGTAGCTGCACTCCGGATCTTTACCGAATGTGTCGAACCACGTCTTCTGGTAGATCCGCGCCAGATCGCCCCGCCTGATCGTACGCCTCACGTTCTTCTTGTAGCGCTTGTTCTCGCGGTTGTCGGGCGTCTTCCAGGTGAAGGCCACGGCACCCGAGCCGTTGTACATCCGGAAATGGGTGTTGGACTTCCCGCCGCCGCTGTTCGTGTACTCGTAGTGGATCTTCTTGACGATCGCGGAGATTGCCTTCACAGCGCATTTCATAGCACTCTCCCTACCCTCGGAGTTGTTGTCGCTGCAACAGGCCCCGCGCATCTGTCCCGGTCGAGGAGGACAGTACAGGACGAGAATACAGTCGTCCCCTATCTCGCCGCCTCGAGCAGCAGCGACAGGTCAAGCGCCGGCGCCGAGTGCGTGAGCGCGCCCAGCGAGATGAAGTCGACGCCCGTTTCGGCATGCGCACGCAGGTTGGCCAGCGTGATCCCGCCGCTGGCCTCGAGCTGCGCGCGGCCGGCGACGTGCGCGACCGCGGCGCGCAGCTCGCCGGGAGCCATGTTGTCGAGCAGGATCCGCGGCGCGCCCGCACCGAGCGCCTCGTCAACCTCGGCCAGCGTGCGGCACTCGACCTCGAGCGGAAGGTCGGGGAAGGCCGCGCGGGCCGCCCGCACCGCGGCCCCGACGCCGCCGGCCATCGCGGCATGGTTCTCCTTGATGAGGACCATGTCGTACAGGCCCGCGCGGTGGTTCGTGCCGCCGCCGGCGGCGACCGCCGCCTTCTCGAGCGCGCGCAGGCCGGGCGTCGTCTTGCGCGTGTCGAGGATCCGCACGCCGGTCCCCTCGACGGCGCTGACGCAGCGCGCGGTGAGCGTCGCCACGCCCGACAGCCGGGCGAGGAAGTTCAGCGCGGTGCGCTCGGCCGCGAGCAGCGCGCGCGCGTTGCCGGTCGCCCGCAGGACCGGCGCCGGCGGGTCGCGCCAGACGCCCTGCGGACCGAGC
>JBOGYT010000253.1:0-15663 GCA_050696955.1 Solirubrobacteraceae bacterium
GCCGGAGGCAGCGGCACCGGACGCGCGGCGCGAGGAGATGACGCGCGTCGTCACGTTCATCTGCGTGGGCTGCGCCGGAACCGCGTTCGCGCTGGCGCTCTTCGCGGTCTTTCACGAGCTCCTGGGAATCGACTACCGCGTCAGCGCCGCGCTCGGCGTCGGCCTGTCCTTCGCCGCCAACTTCTTCGTCAACCGTCGCTGGACGTTCAAGGCCCACGGCGGCCCGATGGGTCCGCAGGCGATCCGCTTCGCGACGGTGTCGACGGTGGCGACCGTCGCGAACGTGATCATCGTGCACGTCCTGCACGAGAGCGCGCACATCGCGGAGTTCCCCGCCGAGGCGATCGCCGTCGTCGCCGCCACGCCGGTCAGCTACCTCGGCAACCGGTGGTGGACGTTCGAGGGCGCGCGGCGCCCGGTCGGCGACCTCGAGGCCGCGTGAGCGACCGCATCGCGCGCGCGATCGCGCCGCTGCTGCGGTCGCGGTCGCTCGCCCCGCGTACGGTCGTCGTGCTGCTCGTCCTGATCGTCGTCAGCGGCGGGGCGCTGCGCGGCCTCGCCGCCGCGCACCCCGACAAGAAGTACGTCTCGCAGGACGCGCGCTCCTACGCCCTGCTCGCGACGTCGCTCGAGCGCGGCCACTACCACCAGCGTCGCGGCTCCAACGACCTGCGCTGGCCGCCCGGCGCGCCAGCGTTCTTCGCGCTCGCCTCGAAGCTCGACCCGTCTGCGCCCGACCCCGGCGAGCCGACCGATCTGCCCGCCGCCTACTGGTTTCAGGCGCTCGTCTCGACCGCCACGCTGCTGCTCGTCTTCGCGCTGGGCGCGCTGCTCGCCGGCCCCGCGGCCGGTCTCCTCGCCGCCGCGCTCGTCGCCTTCTACCCGCCGCTCATCGCGATCAACGGCTCGCTCATGAGCGAGACGCTCGGAGCGACGCTCGCGACCGCGGCGGCGCTCGTGCTCGTGGTCGCGCTGCGCGCGCGCTCCTGGCGGCTCATGGCATTCGCCGGCCTGACCTTCGGCCTGCTCGTGCTCACGCGCACGGACTTCCTCTTCGCGATCGGGCTCGTCGCGATCGTGATCGCCGTCGCCGCGCGGAGCGAGGGGAGGGGCGCGATGCTACGCCAGGCCGGCGCGTTCGTGGCCGCCGCCGTGCTCGTGCTGGCGCCGTGGACGGCGTACGCCTCCATCCGCGACGGGAACGTCGTCCCGGTGACGAAGGGGAGCGCGCCGGCGGCGTTCATCGGCACCTACCTGCCCGGTGACGGGACCACGGTCGGGCTGAAGAAGGCGCTCGAGCCCGAGCTGCGCGCGCAGTTCCCCGAGTACCGCACGACGAAGATCTACAAGATCCCGGCCAGCAAGGCGCTCGAGCTCGTCGCCCGGCGCCACCCCAAGCTGCTGCGCGACGACGCGCTGCAGAAGGAGACGCGGCGCAACCTCGTCAAGTACGGCCTCGGCGACCCGATCGACTTCGCGGGGATGATGGGCGCCAAGGTCGAGCGGATGTGGCTGAAGTACTACCGCGGCGGCGGCGTGCACTACATCTCCAAGCCCACGCGCGGCGTCCAGTGGTTCCTCGTCGCGCTGGGCGTCTGCGGCCTGATCGCGCTGCT
Source organism: Solirubrobacteraceae bacterium (assembly GCA_050696955.1). Taxonomy (GTDB): domain Bacteria; phylum Actinomycetota; class Thermoleophilia; order Solirubrobacterales; family Solirubrobacteraceae; genus CADCVQ01. The sequence goes on from JBOGYT010000253.1 coordinate 1,617, forward strand.
GTGGCGGCGCCGGCTGACGGCGCCCTTCGCGATCGTCTATCTCGTCGTGGCCTACTCGACGCTGCTGCACGCGGTCGTCGTGTCGCAGGCGCGCTACAACCTGCCACTCGTGCCGATGTTCGTCGCCGCCGCGGTGGCCGCGCTGGCGGTCGCGTTCTCAAAGCGCCGCTCGGTCGGCCACACTGTGGACCAATGAGCGCGATCGCCACCGACGTGGCGGACTCCCCGCCCGACCCGTCGCCACCGCAGCGGGCGGGCGGGACGGATGTGCTGCGCGGGCTCCTGCGCTCGATGCGGCCCAAGCAGTTCGTCAAGAACCTGCTCGTCTTCGCCGCGCCGATCGCCGGTGGCGTGCTCGACGAGGGACCGGTGCTCGTCGACGTCACGCTCGCGTTCGTCGCGTTCTGCCTCGTGTCGGCGGCGACGTACCTGCTCAACGACGTCGGCGACATCGCCCAGGACCGCGTCCACCCGACGAAGCGCCACCGGCCGGTGGCGGCGGGCATCGTGCCGATCCGGCTCGCCGTCGCGACCTCAGCGGCGCTGCTCGTCGGCGGCCTCGCCGTCGCGTTCCTGGTCAACTGGCAGCTCGGCGTCACCGTCGCGGCCTACAAGATCGTCACGACCGCCTACACGTACTGGCTGAAGGACCTGCCGGTGTTCGACATCGCGGTCGTCGCGTCGGGCTTCATCGTCCGCGCCGTCGCCGGCGGCCTGGCCGCCGACATCCCCCTGAGCCGCTGGTTTCTCATCGTCGCCTGCTTCGGCTCGCTGTTCATGGTCGCCGGCAAGCGCCACGGCGAGCTCATGCACATCGGCGACGCGTCGACGCGGCCGGCGCTGGCGGAGTACTCGCTGGAGTACCTGCGCTTCGTCTGGACGATGTCGGCCGCCGTGGCGGTCGGCGCCTACTGCCTGTGGGCGTTCGAGCACCCGGCGTCCGACTCCGGCGTGCCCTGGTGGGGCCTGTCGATCGCGCCGTTCGTCATCGCGCTCATGCGCTACGCGCTGCTCGTCGAGCGCGGCGAGGCGGCGAGCCCCGAGGAGGTCGTCCTCGGCGACCGCCAGCTGCAGGTCCTCGGCGCGGTCTGGCTCGGCCTGTTCGTTTGCTCGGTGTACGTCGGCTGACCCGACTGCGAGACGGCTCCCGCTAGCCTCCCCGGGCATGACCGATGCCGGCTTCGTCCCCCTCGCCGGGGGATGCGGGTGTGGAAGCGTTCGCTTCGAGATCACGGCTCCGCTGGTCGCGGCGGCGTACTGCCATTGCACGCGCTGCCAGCACCGGACCGGCGCGGCGGCGGGAGCGTCCGCGCTGGTCGTCACGGGCTCGGTCGAGGTGACCGCGGGCGCCGACGCATTGCGCGCCTGGGCGCCCGGTGACGGGTTCGAGAAGGTGTTCTGCGGCGACTGCGGCTCCGCCGTTTTCGGCCGCCAGCCAACCACCGGCGAGATCGCCATCGTCCGGCTCGGGGCGATCGACGGCGATCCCGGCATTCGCCCGTCGGTACGTCAGTTCGTCGCGTACGCGGCACCGTGGGAACCGATTCCCGATGACGGCCTGCCGCGCTTCGACGAGCGCATTGCGCCGGGGGAAACCTACGCCCACTAGCGCCGGGTGATCGGCCCGCGCCCCGGGGCGCAGTCGCGCAGCCGGTAGACGCGCATGACCGGGCCTGGGCGCTCGTACTCCAGCGGGTAGTAGTTGAACGTGTGGTCGTACTGGAACGGGTGGTCCGGGCCGGCGCCCGGCGCGCCGAAGGGCGACACGCTGAGGCGCAGCGCGGCCTCGCGCTCGAGCTGGCGGTAGTAGCGGATCGCCTGCGGGACGCGCTTGGGGTTGTTGAACGCGCGTCCCGACTGGCCCGAGCCGGACACGATCCAGCAGACGCCGCGCCGGCGGTAGTAGTCGAACAGGCCGGGGAAGAGCGTGTACGCGTAGTTCGCGAAGTCGGCGTTCTTGCGCGACAGCGGATGGCGCCTGGCGAGCAACTCGATGTCGGCCCGCGTGCGGATGAAGCGCGTCCAGCGAAAGCCCTCCTGCGAGCGGTCGGAGACCGGCAGGCCGCCGTCGCGGTACCACTCCTGCGGCACGAGCGGCTCGACGAGGATGCGCGTCCCGGCCGGGATGTTGTCGACCATCCACTCGCGCGTCGTCGTGCGCGTGTCCTCGCGCGTGAGCACGACGTCGTTGTGCACCGAGTAGACGAGCCCCTGCGCGCAGGCGACGACCGCCACGACCGCGGTGACCGCGGCGGCGCGCCGTCCGCGCCAGCCCGCGCGCTGCGCCAGCACGGACGCAAGCCACACCGCGCCGACCGCGGCGAGCAGGCAGAGCACGGGATAGAGCGGCAGGACGTAGCGCGCGAAGTGGCGCTCCTGCGTGCCGACGTAGGCGAAGAAGACGAGCGGGCCGGGCAGCAGGACGAGCGCGGTCAGGCGGTCGCGGATCGCCAGCACGACGGCGCCGGCGACGGCGAGCGCCGCGGGCACGATCCCGAGTCCCCAGCCGATGCTCCACAGGTAGTAGAGGTGGCCGCTGCGCTGCGTCTCGCCGAGCAGCAGCGTGCCCTGGGTGTAGTTCGACAGGGCGTCGAGGTCCTCGCGGAAGCGATCGACGTCGAGGAACGCGTACGGATCGGTGATGAAGAAGCCGGCGAGCATCGCCGCGCCTGCGAGCGCCAGGCCGGCGAGCGCGGGCCCGATCCTCCACCGGCCCTCGCCGCCGAGCTGTGAGAAGCGCCCGCTGGCCCGCAGACCGGCGGCGATGAGCAGCGCCGCGAGGAGGTAGCCCGCGTTGTACTTCAAGCCGATCGCAAGCCCGAGCGCGAAGCCGGCGAGCACGTAGTCGCGCGCGCGCGCGAAGCGCAGCACGCCCGCGATCGCGAACAGCGCGAGCGCGCTCGGCGCGAGCGACGGCGCGTCGTTGAGCGCAAGGTGCCCGTAGTGGACGGGCAGAAAGCACGTCGCGAGCAGCGCCGCGGCGATGAGCCCGGCCCGGCGGTCGAAGAAGCGGACGCCCGCGGCGTACACGAAGCCGACGGCGGCGGTCGCGAGCAGCGCGCTCGCGACGCGCGCGGTGGTCCATATCTGCGCCGGGTCGGTGTTCCACGTGGTGACGACGCCGTCGCGCCAGTAGTGGACGATCCCCAGCCAGCCGGCGATCCACTCGATGAGGCCGGAGGGGTTGAGCTGGTAGTCGGGGTCGATCGAGCGGTTGTCGAAGAACTCGACCGCGCGGGGCACGAAATGCGAGCGCTCGTCGAGGTTGTAGGCGACCGGAAGGCCGTAGCGGATGCCCCACAGGCGCAGGCCGAGAGCCAGCACGAGCACGCCGAGCAGGCCGATCATCCAGGGATCGCGCGGCGCGCGCAGACGCTTCATCGCGCGCGAACCGTACTTGTCGCAGCGTCCATCCGACCCCTGTAGCTTGTGCGCCCATGTCCCTGGGGGTGATGCTCGTGCTCGCGACGACGTTCGTCCTGGCGGCCCTCGCGAAGCTGCGCGACCGGGCCGCGTTCGAGCAGGTGATCGCCGTCATCGCCGGTCGGGCGGCGGCGCGTCCGCTGGCCTTCGCGGTGCCGGTTGCAGAGCTCGGGCTCGCCGGCGCGCTGCTCGCCGGGCCGCAGCCGCGCGCCGTGGCGCTGCTCGCGCTCGCGGTCCTCGTCGCGTTCTCGTGGGCGCTCGTGCGGCTGCGCGCGCAGCCCGAGATCCCCTCCTGCAACTGCTTCGGCTCGAGCGCGGGCGACCCCGGCCGCGGCCTCGTCCGCAACGCCGCGCTGGGCGTGCTCGCCGTTGCCCTCGTGATCGCCCCGCACGCCGGGGCGCCGTGGACCTATGCACCGGCGGACGTCGTCGCCGCGGCGACGGTCGCGCTCGGCGCCGCGTGCGCATGGCACCTCGCCGGCGCCCTCGTGCCCGTCCGGCAAGCGGTCCGATGAGCACCGTCTGGATCGTCTCGCTCGCGTTTGCGTGGATCGTCATCGCGCTGCTGACGGCGTGCGTCGTGACGCTCATGCGCCAGGTCGGCGAGCTGCGCGCGCGGGTGGACGGCGCAGGCGCCGCCACGCCTGCAGCACGTCCGACCGGACCGCGGCTCTACGACCCGGTCGAGGCGGTCGAGCTGCCCGTGCTGGGATCGCGCGCGCAGACGATGGCCGTCGGCGGAGAGCAGGATCGCCCGGCGCTCATCGTCGTTCACGCACCCGGCTGCTCGAGCTGCGCCGACATCGAGGAGGCGCTCGAGGTCGTGGCCCGCGACCGCCCCGACGTCGCGGTCGTGAGCGTCGTCGCGCTGCCGCGCCGCGAGGCGGCGAAGCACGTCGCGTCCGGGCCGGCGCGCGGTCTGGTGTCGGTCGCCGTGCAGGACCTCCCCGAGGCGCTCGTGCCCGACGGCCTGCCCGCGCTCGTCGCGATCGCGCGCGAGGGCGTCGTGGCGGCTGTCGGCGCGCCCGACGGCATCGCCCACCTGCGCGAGGCGGCGGACGTCGCCGCCGGAGCCGTGCTCATCGCCGGCCCGGATTCGATGCGCGAGACCGACTGGGGGCGTGCCGTCCCGGCGTGGGGCGTCGAGGCGCCACCGACCGTCGACGTCCTGCACGTCGACGGCCGCCGGGACCGGCCGGCGTGAGCTTCGACGACCTCGTGCGCCAGGCGGGCGACCGGCTGGCCGCCGGCGCGATCACGCGGCGAACGCTCCTCGCCGAGGCGGCGGCGGGCGGCGTGGGCATCGCGCTGATCGGCTGCGGCGGCGACAAGGACGACGCGGCGGCCAAGGTGCCCGACGACGTGCCGCGCGTGTGCGGCCTCAGCCGCGGGCGGATCCACGTCTGCTACGAGCCGTGGCGCGTCGTGCGCTCCGAGCCGGCGGAGCTGCTGCCCGAGGGCTATGTGGGTGTCGCGGTGCGCAAGGGGCCCGCGCCCGACGCGCCGATCATCTACAAGAACGGCGACCCGTGCGTGATCCGCATCGGCGGCGTGTTCGGGCGCCAGAGCCGCCGTCAGAGCGACAAGACCGGCGGTGTCCGCAACGACTGCCCGGCGCCGCCGATGCGGCCGGGGCGGGGCGCCGGCAAGGGCTTCGTCTGGGGCTATCCGGGCCCGCGCAAGGACTCCGGCACCTGGAACAAGGGCGGCTGGATCGCGCAGTCGGTCGACGGGGTGCAGTACACGGAGCGCCGACTGGACTACGAGCGCGCGATCTGCGGGCCCGCCGACCTGGACTTCGACTGCCGCGCGGGCGACCCGCGGTCGCGCTTCAAGACCGAGTGCCGCAAGCTCGCCTATCCCGACGACCCCGGCTTCAAGTGCAACGGCGGCGACACGCGGCTGGGCTCGTGCCCCGACGATCCACGCGTGTTCGCGATCGGGATCCAGCAGAACATCGACGACCACCCGCTCCTGCACGACCTCTCGCACGAGCGCTACAACCTCAAGTTCCAGGCCGACAGCACGACGATCTTCTGGCTCGTGCCCGGCGACCTCGTGCGGCGCCACTGCTACAAGTGCACGCTGCACAACCCGTCGAAGGACTGCCCCGCGGAGACCGCGGATCGCAACTCGACGGGCTGCTGCCGCGCGTACTCGTGCGTGACCGTCGTGAAGGCCCAGTACTGCCCGGCCGGCGTGACCGGCTGGATCAACTCGAGCGTGCTGCGCTCGCGCAAGCGGGCGCGACGGGAGATCGAGCAGGCGCTGGCGCAGACCGGCGGGAACTTCAACGGCTACTGACGCTGCCCGCCGGGTTGCGCACCCGACCGACGGCGTGCGAACATGTGTTCGTGCGCTGGAGCAACCTGGAGATCGATCGCAGCGCGGAAGAGGAGGCGAGGCTTCCCGGCTACCGCGACCCCGCCGTGGTGCGCCGGTTCGACGCGCCCGAGGCGCTCGACGTCCGCTTCTACGAGATCCGCGCGAGGTCGGTGCTCAACCCGGTCCCCAAGGCATCGAAGATGCCGTTTCGCTGGACGATCAACCCGTACCGGGGTTGCACGCATGCGTGCCTCTACTGCTTCGCGCGGCCGACCCACACGTACCTCGACTTCAACGCCGGGCGCGACTTCGAGCGCGAGATCGTCGTCAAGGTCAACGCGCCCGAGGTCGTGCGGGCGCAGCTGGCGCGAACGTCGTGGAAGGGCGAGCACGTCGCGATGGGGACGAACACCGATCCGTACCAGTGGGTCGAGTCGCGCTACAAGCTCATGCCGGGCATCTGGGAGGCGATGCGCGATGCGCGCAACCCGTGCTCGATCCTGACGAAGTCGCCGCTGCTGCTGCGTGATCTCGACCTCATGAAGGAGATCGCGCAGGTCACGCAGATCCACGCGAACCTGTCGATCCCGACGCTCGACGCGAAGGCGTGGCGCGCGAGCGAGCCGCACACGCCGCATCCCCAGGCGCGCCTGGAGGCTGTCGCCGAGCTCAACCACGCCGGGATCCCGACGGGCGTCCTCGTCGCGCCGCTCATGCCGGGCATCAACGACGCGCCCGAGCAGGTCGAGCCGCTGCTGGAGGCCGCCGCGGAGGCCGGCGCGACGGGGATCGGCGGGATCGCGCTGCACCTGCGCGGGGAGGTCAAGCAGATCTTCTTCGACTGGCTGCGCTCCTACCGGCCCGACCTTGTCGAGCGCTACGATTGGCTCTACGCGCGTGGCGCGTACGCGCCGACCGTCGAGCGCGACCGGCTCGCCGCGCTCGTGCGGCGCGAGGGCACGACATGGCCGAGGCGCTTGCGCGCCGATCGCGACCGCGAGGAGGACGGGGGGGACGAGCCGGCCGCCGGGGAGCACGCGCCGACCGAGCAGCAGTCGCTCTTCTGAGTGCCGCTCGCGCCGGACGCCGTCGCAGGTGTGGGAGATCTGGCCCTGAGGGTGATCGACGCGCGGGCTGTGGCGGCCGTACGTTCTGCGCACGATGTTGACTCCCTCCGTCTCCCAGATCACCGCCGGCACCGCGCACCCCGCCAAGCCCCGGCGCGGCGTGCGTCCCGGCTGACGCCAGCACGCACCGTCGGTGCGGAGCCGCGCGCGACGCGCCCGGTGCTCAGCCGCCGACGATTGACATCGCGTCAGCGGCGACGGCCGATGTCGGCGGGGGCGACGTCCGCGGTCCACGGGTTCAGCGGCCCGTCGAGCAGGTCAGCCGATGTCTCCCGGCGATCCCGCAGCAGCCGAGCGGTAGCTTGCGGCTCGGGCGCCAGCTTCGGGAGCTCAGGCCTAGGACTCGCGGTCGGGCTCGAACCCGACCATCGGCTCGCGATCGGGCCTTGACACGGCTCCCTCTTCGGGCGGGGGCACCTCGACGCCCGGCGGCACGTCCGTGTTGGTCTTGTCGGACGTCAATGACCGCACCAGGTCCGCCAGCCTCGACATGATCGACACGACATACCTCCTCGTTCGCGCGGTGAACACCGGACTACCCGTACGGGCGTAGAACACACCGCGGACGCGGGTCTTCGAGGAGGTCTGTCTGACCCGTGGATGCGTCGGTGATCGGCGTTCACGAGGCCGAAGCCGAGCGCGCCGGCGACGCGCGGGCCGATCTCGCTGCCCAGCGCGCCGTCGGCGGCAGATACAGACCACGTCGTAGGCCACGTCGGCGGACGCTACGTGCGGCTGCGACGCCGAGTCGAGCCCGCAGCCTGCAAGACTGGTGAGATGCCGTCCAATCTGGCGGATGTCACGCGCGATTTTGGTCGCGGTGAGGCCCCGCTCGAAGCCCTGCGCCGGGCCGCGCACGCGGAGCGCAGCGATGGACGACTTGCCGACGAGATCCTCAGGCTGATCGCCGAGTGGGAGAGCGGCGCGTGGACGGCCAGCTCGTGGTCCAGAAACGAGCTGCGCGCGCGGGCCAAGCAGCTCGTTCCGGCCGCTGAGCCGGCGCCGCCCGCCCGCCAGGATCCCACCACGGCCATGTACGAGGCCGGCTTGCGGGGGCAGCGACGCCGGGACTGATCCGCGCGCGCCGGCGGGCCCTCAGCGCTTGGCCTTCTGGCCGGTCTCGAAGCGCTGGGCGATCGCGTCGCCGCCCATCTTGCGCGTGACCGCCGCCGCCGCTTCGGGCAGCAGTGAGCCGAAGGTCGTGCCGAGCTTCAGGCCGACCGGGGCGACGTCGACCTCGCCCTTGTTGCGCTCGATCGCCCGCAGCGTCGCCTTCGCGACGTGCTCGGGCGTCTTCGTGCCGACGCCGGCGGGGAGCTTGACGCCCGAATCGGCGAACATACCGGCGCCGCGGATGAAGCCCGGGAAGATCGCCGACACGCCGACGCCCGTACCGTGCAGCTCGGCACGCAGCGCCCCGGCGAAGCCGCGCAGCCCGAACTTCGTCGCGTTGTAGATCGAGCTGCCGGCCGTCGCGGTCTTGCCCGACAGCGACGACATGATCACGATGTGCCCCGACCCGCGCTGCACCATCCGCGGCGCGAGCGCGTGGGCCATCATCATCGGCGCGCGCAGGTTGACGCTCAGGGCGCGGTCGATCTCCTCCTCGCTGAAGGACTCAAGCCGGCCGGAGCCCGGCAGCCCCGCGTTGGCGACGAGGATGTCGACGTCGGCGTGCGCCTCGGTGAGCGCGCGCACCGAGTGCGGGTCCGAGAGGTCGGCGACGGAGATCTCGGCGCCGAGCTCCTTCGACAGGTCCTCGAGCACGTCGGCCCGGCGACCGGACAGGATCACGTGCGCGCCCGCCGCGGCGAGCTGGCGCGCGATGGCGTGACCGAGGCCGCCGGTCGCTCCCGTGATCAGGACGCTGCGTCCCGCGACCTTCACGGTGCGAACACCGCGACGGTGGCGGTGAAGCCATGCAGGAAGCTCTCGCCGCCGACCGGGCCGATCTCGCCCGCGGCGAAGAAGCCCGCCGCGGGGATGTGACCGAGCTCGGCCGTCAGCGCCGCCGCGTCGTGGTCGGGCACGCCGAACATGCCGCGGCCGCGGCCGTTGCACGTGAACATGAGCGCCCCCGCGGGCATGTCGGAGCCGAGCGCCTCGCGGCGCAGACTCAGCGCCTCGCGCAGGTCGCGATCGGCGGATGCAGCGTCGCGCGCGTGGACCCGCACGCGCTGGCCTTTCTCGATCGTCGCGCCGACGGCGATCGTGCCGGTCTCCGGGTCGCCGCCAAGCACGCTGCGGATGAGGAAGTCCTTGTGGTCGCCGCCGTCGCCGCCGTTGTGCTCGACGACCATCCCGAGGAGCATCCCGCTCTCGAGCATCTCGCGCTCCTCGTCGGTCATGCGGTCGATGATCGCCCGCAGCGCGCCGAGCGCCGGGCGCCCCCCGAGCTTCTTGATGATCCGCCCCTCGCCCTCGGTGATCTTCAGCTCGGGGCCGAGCGGCGTCGCGCCCTGCGACACGCACGGCAGCAACTCGATGCCGTCGAAGCGCACGCCGACGGCGCCGCCCGAGACGACCTCGTCACCGCAGAACAGCGCCGCGCGGCCGTCGAGCGCCCGCGCGCTGGAGATCCCGCCGAGCACCGGCACGCCCGGTGCGCGCCCGTGGAGCTCGGTGAGGACCGCGTCGGTCGGGAAGGAGTACGGGTCGGGCAGCAGGATCGCGCCGCCCGCGCCCTCGAGGTCGGGAATGCCGGCGACCGTGACGCCCTTCTCGACCTCGTGCACCTCGGCGTGGAACGTCGACACGATGCCGTTCTCGAACGAGCCGCCCCAGACGGTCACGGCCGTGCCGCCCTCGATCTCGCGCCCGCCGCCGACGATGCCGCCGGCGCCGCAGCCGATGAGCACGTCGGGCTCGAGCGTCTCGTGAACGGCCTCGATCGTGGCGTCCGGCGACGCGAGGTGCGCGCCCGACGCGAAGACGACGACGAGATCGATCAGGGCACCATCCAGCTCGCGCCTGACCTCATCGGCGGCCTCCAGGGCCCCGGCCCGTGGGTCCGACGCGGTTGACAGCCCGCAGGCGATCCGCACGCTCATCGCCTCGCACCTTACTCCGCAACGGTAGCGTCGCCCGGAGGTCACCGGTTCCGGCGAACGGAGGGCGAAATCCGATGGTCGGCGGATACTGCCCTCGGTGCCTGCACGCGTCCTCGCCCTCTTCGGCCCGACGGCGGTCGGCAAGACCGACGTCGCCCTCGCGCTCGCCCGCCGGATGCGCGCGCGGGGGGAGCACCCGGTCGCGGTCTCGGCGGACGCGCTGCAGGTGTACGCCGGCCTGGAGATCCTCACCGGCGTCCCGGACCGCGCCCACCGCGCCGCGCTCGAGCATCGGCTCATCTCGTTTCTGCCGATCGACGCGCGCTTCAGCGTGGCGCAGTACGCCGAGCTCGCGCACGCCGAGATCGACGGGCTGCTCGCCGAGGGTGCCGCGCCGATCGTCGTCGGCGGCACCGGTCTGTACCTGCGCGCCGCGCTGGCCGAGCTCGCTCTCCGGCCACCGCCGCCCGAGGGCGTACGCGAGCGCTGGGAGGCGGCGCTGCTCGAGCGCGGCCCGGAGGCGCTGCACGCCCACCTCGCCCGCGAGGCGCCGTGGGCCGCCGAGACGATCGACCCGCGCGATCGCCACCGCATCGTGCGCGCGCTCGAGCTGCTCGACCAGGACGCGCTCGAGCCCGCCCCGGGACCGAACCGGCTGTGGACGCGCGACACGCGCCACCCGACGCGGCTCGTCGGGCTCGTCCGCGACCGCGACGAGCTCTACGCGCGCATCGACGCCCGCGTCGACCGGATGATCGCCGCCGGCGCCGTCGACGAGGTACGCGCGGCGCACGTCGCCGGGGCCTCGGAGACGGCCCGCGTCGCGCTCGGCTTCGAGGCGCTCTTGACCGGCGACGTCGAGGCGATGAAGCGGCGCACCCGCAACTATGCGCGCCGGCAGCTGACGTGGATGCGCAAGCTGCCCAACGTCGAGGTCATCGACGTCGGCGGGCGCTCGGCGGACGACGTCGCGGCGCATATAGACGATTGAGCCTGGCTCACATTCTGGTCGGTCGTAGCGAACGCGGTGCGGATCGAGCCCCCGCGTGCGCCACGACCGCCGAGCGGTGGCGCGACCGCTCCTCCGACCACGAGGATCGCTCCGCGCTACCGCCTGCGCGTCGTGCTGCTCGAGGACGAGGCCGAGGCGGCCCGCGCCTTGACCGGGATGACGGAGGCGCGCGCTTCGCCGCGGGATAAGCTGCTCGACGCGATGGCCTTGGAGGCGGTGGAACGTCTCGTCTGCAAGCTGTACGGGCTTCCCGACGCGCTCACGGAGCCGGTGGTCGAGAGCGCCGTCACCCGAGCCGGGACGGTTGCTCAGGCGGAGGGCTGAGGCGACATGGGCTCGCCGGTCGCCGCCGACATAGACTCCGCGCCCGCATGAGCCCGATCGCGTTCGAGAAATGGCAGGCGCTCGGCAACGATTACCTCATCTTCGAGGAGCGCGCGCTGACGTTCGAGCTGACTCCGGCGCGGATCCAGCGCATCTGCGACGTCCACACCGGGGTCGGCTCGGACGGCATCCTGCTGCTGTGCGAGCCCGACGAACGCGGCTTCGTCGCGCGGCTGCGCATCTTCAATCCCGACGGCTCGGAGGCCGAGCTGTCGGGCAACGGGGCCCGCGAGGCGGTCATGTACCTGCGCCGCGCCGGGTGGACGGACTCCGACCGCTTCTCGATCCAGACCGCGGCCGGCGAGATCCGCCCCACGATCACGGGACCGGCGACATGCACGATCGACATGGGGCGCGCGAAGACGTCGTCGCAGGACTTCCCCTCCGGGGATGCGGACGGCGCCGGCACGCTCGAGACCGCTGACGGCCGGCGGTGGCGCTTTCAGCACGTCTCCGTCGGCAACCCCCAGTGCGCGATCCACCATCCCGACCGCGACGAGCTCGAGGCGCTCGACCTGCCCGCGATCGGCCCGGCGATCGAGCGCTCGGAGCTGTTTCCCAACCGAACGAACGTCAGCTGGTTCGCCGAGATCGAGCCGGGCGTCATCCGCGCGCGGATCTTCGAGCGCGGCGTGGGGGAGACGATGTCCTCCGGCACGGGCGCGAGCGGCGCGGCCGTCGCCTACGTGCTGCGCGGCGGCGACTCGCCCGTCACCGTGCGTCTCGACGGCGGCGACCTCGTCGTCGAGGTCGAGGACGACCTGCACCTGAACCTCACCGGCTGGGCCGTCCCCGTCTACCGGGGCGAGCTCGCCGACGATTTTCGCAAAGAACTGGAGAGCACGTGAAGCCATCGAGGCGCCTCGACCGGATCCCGCCGTACCTGTTCGCCGAGCTCGAGCGCAAGGTCGCCGCCAAGCGCGCGGCCGGGGCCGACGTCATCTCGCTGGGCATCGGCGACCCCGACCGCCCGACGCCGGCGATCGTCGTCGATGCGATGCAGGAGGCCGTGACCGAGCCCGAGACGCATCGCTACCCGGCCAACCGCGGTCGCCGGGACTTCCGCCAGGCGGTCGCCGACTTCTACATGCGCCGCTTCGACGTCAAGCTCGATCCCGACACCGAGATCATGCCCGCGATCGGCGCGAAGGAGTGCATCTTCAACCTCAACCTCGCGTTCCTCGACCCGGGCGAGGCGGCGTTGTCGGCCGATCCGGGCTACCCCGTCTACACCGGCGGCCCGCTGCTCGCGGGCGGCGAGCCGGTCCTCATGCCGCTGCTGCCCGAGCGCGGCTTCACGCCGGACCTCGGCGCGATCTCCGACGCCGACCGGGCTCGCTCGAAGCTCATGTTCTTCAACTACCCGAACAACCCGACCGGCGCGGTCGTACGCGAGGGCTTCTTCGACGAGGTCGTCGGCTACGTGGAGGGCAGCGACATCCTCGCAGTGCACGACAACGCCTACTCCGAGACGACCTACGACGGCTACCGCGCGCCGTCGTTCCTGGCGACACCGGGGGCCAAGGACGCGGGCGTCGAGGTCTTCTCGCTGTCCAAGGGCTACAACATGACCGGCTGGCGCTGTGCCGCGATCGTGGGCAACGCCGACGCGATCAGCGCATACTGGAAGCTCAAGACGAACATCGACTCCGGGCTGTTCGATGCCATCCAGCTCGCCGGGATCGCGGCGCTCAGCCCGGACGCCGACGGCGACAAGGCCGAGATGAACGCGCTCTACACGCGCCGGCGCGACCTCGTCGTCGGGGCCCTGCGCACGATCGGCGTCGACGTCACGCCGCCGAAGGGCACGATCTACATCTGGGCGCCCGTGCCGCAGGGCTTCGGTACCGCCGCGGAGTACTGCGAGCACGTGCTCGAGGAGACCGGCGTCGTCATCTCGCCCGGGGGGGCGTACGGGCCCAACGGCGAGGGCTTCTTCCGCATCTCCCTCACGACACCCGACGAGCGCCTGCTCGAGGCCATCGAGCGGCTCGGACGACTGGCGCAGTAGCGAGGGCACGTGCGCTTCTGCGGCATCGACGTCTCCGCCACGCCCGACAACCAGCAGCTCTGCTCGTTGCACGAGCGGCGCGGCCGAGAGGGCGTCGAGCTCGTCGCGACGTTCTACGAGCCCGGGGATGTCGACTCGGTCGCGCGGACGGTGCTCGGGTTCGGCGGGGAGGCGGTCGCCGCGGTCGACGCGCCCTCGGGCCACCGCCTGGACCTGCTCGCGCCGGGCAGCCAGCTGCGCGCCGAGCTCGGGTTGCCCGACGGGCGGTTCGAGCGCCACCGCGTCTGCGACGCGCTGCTGTTCGGGCGCCGGCTCCCGCTGTATCCCGTGCCGTCCGTCAACCAGGCGCTCGCGGCGTGGGAGCGCTGGATCGGCGTCGGCTTCGAGCTGTTCGCCGCGCTCGCCCGCCTCGAGCTGTTCCGCCCGCATGCCTCCAACGGCGCGGTCATGGGCCGCATCGAGGAGGGCGCGCTGCGCTTCGGTCGCCTGTGCGAGACGTATCCAGACGCCGTCTTCTGCTCGATGATCGGCCATCGCCCGCCGCCGAAGCGCACGCCGTGGGGACTGCAGCAGCGGATCGCGGCGCTGAAGCTGCGCGGCGTCGTCGACGCCGACGGCGGGCTGTGGCACCGCACGCTCGACGAGCTCGACGCGTGCGCCGCGGCGTACACCGCGTATGTGCTCGCCGGCGGCGGCGGCTCGTGGGTCGGCGACC
>JBOGYT010000254.1:0-3394 GCA_050696955.1 Solirubrobacteraceae bacterium
CCAACCGGCTGGCGTCGAACTCGCTGAGCGAGTGTTTCGTCTTCGGCGCCCGCGCCGCCAGAGCCGCGCTCGGCGAGCCCGTGACGACGGTCGGAGATCCACCCGCGCCGGCCCCGATCGCGGCCCCGTCGCGCGCGACGCGCCATGCCCTGTGGGAGAACGCCGGGCTCGTGCGCACGCGCGCCGGCCTCGAACGCCTGCTCGGCGATCCCCACCCGCTCGCGCGGCTCATCGCGCTGTGCGCGCTGCAACGCGAGGAGAGCCGCGGCTCGCACCAGCGCGCCGACTTCCCGGACGTCGACCCGGCGCTCGACCATCGCCATGCCGTCGTCGGCACCGGCGAGCGCCCGCGGCTGGTCGAGTGGAGCTGAGCGGCGGCTGGTGGGTGAGAAGGCCCGCTAGGGCAGCGCCACCTCGTCGTTGCTCTCGGTGGTCGCCACCCCGTAGAAGCGGCGCAGCCGCTGGTCGAATCCGGGGCTCGCGCCCGGCGCCCTGTCGGCATCGAACTCGACCAGCGGGTACGAATCGGGCTCGCTCGCGTACTCGACGCGAAGGTAGCGGTCCCCACGCGTGAGACGGCGCAGCCAGCCCGCCTCAGGCAGGCGGGTGAGGTACAGGACACCGGTCTCCGTCGAGGCCGGCTTCGCCGTCTTCGCCTCGTCGAGCCCCAGCGCCTTGCCACGCCCGACCGTGATCCACGCCTTGAGCTCAAGGCCGTTGTACGTGCCCCTGGGAACCCAGGTCAGCAGCGGAACGGTGATCGTCTCGCCCGGCTCGAGTGCCTTGGGCTGCGTGCCGGCTTCCGAGCCCGGGGGCGGATCGACGAGCTGGGCGTGACTGACGACGATCCGGTCTGCGCGCTCCTCGATGTGGCGGTCGGCGCTGCCGAGCCTCTGCCTGTCGACCAGGCCCACATCGTGGACGAACTCGTCATGTGTCAGCCGGACGGGCGCGAGACGAAGCCCTGTGAGGTCGAGCGTCGACGCGAGCACCTGCACCTTCGTGTCCGAGGTGTTGCGCGCGACGACCGAGCCCTGGACCACGAGTTGGTCGCCACGCGGCGTGATCTTGTCGATCTTCGCCTCGAGGGTCAGGCTCGGCGGAGCGGTCGTCGGGACGTAGATCTGGCTGTACCAGAACTGCAGGATCGAGAAGACCAGGCCGATCGAGATCGCCGACTTCAGGATCGGGAGCCGGCTCCAGATGCTCTTCATCCGCTCCTGCGGCGGCGTCAGCCGGCGGATGTAGATCGCCGACGCCGCAGAAACGACGACGATCGCGATCCATGCGATCAACCGCTCGTCGGGCTCGTCGTTGACGATCTGCGTGAGCGTCGTCATGACGCCGACCGCGACACCCAGCAGCGCGGCGATCATCGCCAGCGAGAGGCCGACCGGCCTGCGATGCAACAGCCCCACCGCCCCCGTCAACAGCATGACGCCGACACCAAACAGGAGCGATCCCACGAGGCGGACGTTGATCTCCGTGCCCACGACCGCGTCGTGGCCGCCGACGACCAGCGCGGCCAGGCCGAGGATCGCCAGCCACGCCACCGCCGTCAGCTCGGCCATCAACATCCAGCCTCTCGGCCGTGCGACAGGCGCCTGCTGGTCGGACTTCCCCGCTTCCTCGGACACGCCGACACGTGTCATACCTGCGTTATCGGACGGGTATACCGTCGAGTCCGTGAGCGCAGACAGCACGTTCGATCTCCCCGCGTACAAGCGGGCGTTCGAGGCCAAGGACGTCGATGCCTGGCTGCCGTTCTACGCCGACGACGCGGAATGGCTCGAGTACAAGCCGACGGCCCCGCCGAGCGACCCCGTGCGTATCTGCGGCAAGGCGGAGATCGAGCACTTCCTGCGCGGTGTCGCCGCCGCCCCGGTCGCGCTCGAGGTCAGCCACGAGATCGCCGACGACCGGCTCGCCGCGTTCATGGTCACGTGCACGTTCGACAGCGGGCGGCGGGTCATCGAGAACGTCATCTGCGAGCTCTCGGACGGCCAGATCGTGCGCCAGATCGACGTCGAGGCGTGGGATTGAACGCTCGTGTTCGCTGCTTAATACGAACTCAACATTGAGTTCGTTCTTACCTTCATAAGGCCGCGGCACACTTCCCGGCCTTGCTGCGTGGATGCAGCCTGACGGAAGGAGAGCCTGTCGATGTACCAGTTCAGCCGCGCGATCTATCGCGAGCTGTCCCCTCTTGTCGCCGACGGACCGGCCCCGGACGGTCAAGCGAAGGTGCTTCGCGCCTGCGAAGCCACGATCGAGCGACTAGCGACCGACCGCCACTACTTCGCGCGGCCGGCCCGGACGCTGTTTCAGGACATCCGCCCGTACTTTCCGATCGCCGCCCAGTCGCGGGTCTGGAACGTCGTGTCGTCGTACCTGAAATGCGCCGAAGAATGGATCGCGAGCCAGCCGCAGCACGGCTACGACATCACCGGCAAGCCGCTCGAGTGCCGCGCGACGACCCGTCGCGGGACCCCGTGCCAGCGCATGCCGCTCGCGCACAACGGCTACTGCCCCTCACACCAGCACCTCGCCGAGACGGAGGAGTTCGAGGAGCGCGTCGCCGCGTAGCCACACGCGCAATACATTGAGGCGGTGGCCGTCCTCGCGTCGCTGACCTCCTGACGTGCTGCTCGGTGTCGACGTCGGCGGGACGTTCACCGACGCCGTGCTCGCCACGGACGGCCGCCTCGTCACCGCCAAGGCGCCGACGACCCCCGACGACCAGTCCCAGGGGGTCATGGCCGCCGTGCGGGCCGCGCTGCGGCGAGCCGGCGCGGCGGCGGGCGACGTCACGGCCTTCGCGCACGGGATGACCGTCGCGACGAACGCGCTGCTCGAGGGCGCCGGCGCGCGAACGGTGCTCGTCACGACGGAGGGCTTCGAGGATGTCGTCGAGCTCGGCCGCCAGGCGCGGGCGGACCTCTACCGCCTGTGCGTCAAACGGCCGGCCCCGCTCGTCGCACCCGAGCGGCGCGTCGGCGCGCCCGAGCGAACGGGACCCGACGGCGTCCTGCGCGAGCTGGAGGATCCCGCGGCGCTCGCGGAGACCGTCGCCGCGCACGAGCCCGAGGCCGTCGCCGTCGTCCTGCTGCACGCCTACGCGCATCCCGGCCACGAGCAGGCCATCGGCGCGGCGCTCGCGGAGCGCCTGCCCGCCGTGCACGTCTCGCTCTCGCACGAGGTCGTCGGGACGTTCCGCGAGTACGAGCGCGCGGCGACGACCGAGATCGACGCCGCGCTCTCGCCGCTGCTCGCCCGCTACCTGCGCGGTCTGCTGGCGCGCGCCGCCGAGGCGGGGCTGCCCGAGCCGCGGATCATGCAGTCGAGCGGCGGCCTCGCGGCCGCGCAGCTCGCGGCGCGCCACGCGGCCTTCACC
>JBOGYT010000255.1:0-7760 GCA_050696955.1 Solirubrobacteraceae bacterium
GCCTACCACGCCGGCGCGCGGGCCTGCATGAGCGGCCCTCCGTTGCATCCGTGGTACGTCAACGCGCTTGTCGCCGCGGCCGCCGCGCTGGCGCTGCTCGGCGTCGCCGTCGTGCGCCGCCGGCGGCGCGCCTGACGCGCTCAGGCCGGGCCCGCGTCGGCGGCACGCGCTCGCATGCTTGAATTGACGCGGCAGGACCACACGTCAATAGGAGGCGCTATGGCCGGCATGGCCGGGCGGATGTCCACCGTCATCAAAGCGAAGATATCCAGGCTGCTCGACCGAGCCGAGGACCCGGGCGAGACGCTGGACTACAGCTACCAGAAGCAGCTCGAGTCGCTGCAGAACGTCAAGAAGGGCATCGCCGACGTCGTGACGGCCAAGAAGCGACTGGGGATGCAGGCGCAGAAGCTCGAGCAGTCGGTCGTCAAGCTGGACACCCAGGCCCGCCAGGCGCTCGCCGCCGGCAACGAGGAGCTTGCTCGCACCGCGCTCGAGCGCAAGCAGCTCGCGCAGACCGAGCTTCAGGGCCTCGACCAGCAGGTCGCCGAGCTGCAGTCCCAGCAGGAGAAGCTGACGGAGTCAGAGAAGCGCCTGCGGTCGAAGATCGAGGCCTTCCGGACGAAGAAGGAGGTCATCAAGGCCCAGTACTCCGCGGCCGAGGCGCAGGTGCGCATCTCGGAGGCCGCGACCGGCGTTGGCGAGGAGATGGCCGACGTCGGCCTCGCGATGCAGCGGGCCGTCGACAAGACCGAGGACATGCGGGCGCGCGCCTCGGCGGTCGAAGAGCTCGAGGCGGCCGGCACGTTCGAGGACCTCACGCAGCTCGGATCGGGCAGCGACGACATCGACCGCCAGCTCGCCGAGCTCAGCACGGGCGGCGCGGTCGACGACGAGCTCGCGCAGCTCAAGGCCGAGCTCGGATCGGGCTCCGCCGCGCCGCAGGGCGAGCTCGAGTCGGGCGAGCAGAAATGATCGTCCGGATCATGGGGGAGGGCCAGTACCGCCTGGACGAGGAGGCCGCCGAGCGCGTCAACGCGCTCGACAACGAGGCCGTGGCGGCCGTCGAGGGCGACGACGAGGACGCCTTCCACATCGCCTTCGAGCAGATGCTCGAGCTGATCCGCACCGACGGCGAGCACATGAACGACAACGAGCTCGAGGCCTCGGACGTCATCGTCCCGCCGGCCGACATCACGTTCGTCGAGGCGGCAGCCGACTTCACCGGCGACGGCTTGATCCCCGACTGATCTCAACGGACTGAGCGAGTCGACCGAACAGGTCCGCATGGAAGTTGCCGTGGGCGCTCCCGCGGATGCGGTGTGGAAGGCGCTGCGCGACCCGGCGGAGCTGCGCCGCTGGTTCGGCTGGGACGCGGAGGGCCTCGCCGCTGAGATCGAGGACATCTTCGTCACGCACGCGCTCGCCGACGACGCGGCGCGGACGCTGCGCTTCGACGACATTCCCGACCGCTTCGAGCTCGAGCCGCGCGGGGCGAACGAGACCGTCGTGCGGCTGTTCGGCCAGGCTGCGACCGACGACGCGTACGACGGCATGCACGAGGGCTGGACGACCTTCGTGGCGCAGCTGCGCTTCGCGCTCGAGCGCCATCCGGGTGAGGACCGGCGCACGCTCTACCTCACCGGTGTCGCGGCACAGCCGGGAGCCCAGACCGTGATGGAGGCGCTGGGACTCGCCGATCTCGCGACGGCGCCCGTCGGCGACGACTACGAGGTGCGCGGCGCCGACGGAGCGGTCTCGCTCGCGGGTCAGCTGTGGGCGCGCTCCGCGCGCCAGACGGCGATCACGGTCGGCGGCGGGACAGGGCTGCTCGTCGCCGCCGAGCTCCCACCGGATGCGCGCCCGCCGCACGGTGGCGCAACGGCGCTCATCACGAGCTACGGGCTCGACGACGCGGACTTCCAGCGCGTGCGCCACAGCTGGACGGACTGGTGGCAGTCGCGCTACAGCGAGGCGACGGCGACGGCGTTTCCGGCGTAGCGTCGCTGTCCAGCCGAGAGCGTGTTTCGCCGTCCGGTCGCCGGAACCGGCGACCTCCCGTGGACGTTAGATTGGAGCTCCCCACAGCGGGAACCAGCGCTCGAGCTCGGGCTCGATCGGCAGCTCGCCGGAGATCATCGCCTTGATCTGCAGCTCGCGCTCGCCGTCGCGCTCCTTCTTCGTCGGCGTCGCGGGCACGAAGGGGTACCAGTAGCCGCGCTTGTAGTTGTAGATGAAGTACACCGGCCGGCCCTTGCTGTCCTCGAAGGCGAAGACCGCGGCGAGCACGCGATCGCCGTAGCCGCCGACCGCGAGCGCGTCGCTCACGGCGTTGACGCCGACGACGAGATCCTCGATGTCGTCGTCGCGCAGGATCATCCAGCGGTAGCCGTGCTCGTCCTCGGTCGTCTCGATCGTCGTGCCGGTCTCCTCGCCGGTCCCCGTCAAGATCTCCTCCATCTCGGAGACGATCGAGTCGAAGTCGGCAGTCGCCAGCGGCTGGAAGACGATCGCGGCGACGCCCTTGCTCTTGATCCCGTGTCCGGTGTCGAGCGTGACGTACGCCGTCGAGAGCGCGAACAGCCGGTCGGGAGCCGGTCCCTTGAGCTTCTTCTTGCCCCCGAGGATCGCGTCGAGGAAGCCCATCCGGGTCAGGCCGCGGCGAGCGTGCCGCGCTGGAGCTCGGCCTCGATGCGGGCGAGCGCCTCGATGCGCTTCTCCATCGGCGGGTGCGTCGAGAACAGGCCCATGATCGACTGCTTCGTGCTCGCCGGGAAGATGAAGAACGCCTGCAGCTCGCTGGCGACGCGCAGATCCTTCTCGGGCAGGCGGTGCATGCCGGAGGCGATCTTCTGCAGCGCGGAGGCCAGAGCGCTCGGCCGGCCCGTGATGAGTGCGGCGCCACGGTCGGCGACGAACTCGCGGTAGCGCGACAGGGCCATCATGAGGAAGAACGAGACGACGTAGACGGCGATCGAGACGAGGAACAGGACGAGGAACGACGGGCTGTCGTCGTCGTCTCCCATGCCGCCGCCGAAGAAGAAGCCGAACTGCACGACCATCGCGGCGATCGAGGCGAAGAACGACGCGATCGTCATGATCATCACGTCGCGGTTCTTGACGTGGGCGAGCTCGTGGGCCATGACGCCTTCGAGCTCCGATGGCGTCAGCGTGTTCATGATCCCGGTCGTGGCGCACACCGTCGCGGTCTTCTGCGAGCGCCCCAGCGCGAAGGCGTTTGGCATGTCGGTCTGTGCGACGGCGACGCGCGGCTTGGGCAGGTCGGCCTGGATGCACAGGCGCTCGATCATCGCGTGCAGCTCGGGGGCCTCGGCCGGCGAGACCTCGCGGGCGCCCATCGCGCGCAGCGCGAGCTTGTCCGACGTGAACAGCTGGAACAGGAACAGCCCGCCCGCGATCACGAGGATCAGCACGCCGCTGGCCCCCGCGGCGAACAGCGCGGCCACGAGCGCGAGGTACACGACGCCCAGCAGGAACATCGTCAGCAGCATCCGTGCCTGAAGGCCCGGATCGCGCCCGAATGAGGTCTTGGTAGCCGCCATGGCGTTCATTCTGCCAAACCCCCGCGTCCTGCCCGCCCGCTTGGCGCCCGCAAGGGCGCTCGCAAGGCTCCATAACCCATCGTTGCGGTTTGGTCGCGCGCGCCGGGCGAACCTAGACTCCGCCACCGCATATGCGTCTTCGCGTCCTTGTCGCCGGCGTCCTGGTGCCGCTGGCACTGTGGGCCGTGCTGCCGATGGTCTCGTCCGGGCAGTCGTCCAAGCAGTCCGAACTGCACCGGCTCGAGTCGAAGATCGACAGCGCGCGCTCGAAGATCGGCGCCAAGCGCGGCCGCGAGCGCGTGCTGACCACGCAGATCGGCCGCTACTCGCGGCGGATCAACCGGCTCGCGGCGCGGCTCGGCCCGATCGAGGTCGACCTGGGCGCCAAGCGCACCGAGCTCGAACAGCTGCGCACCGACCTGCGCGCCGAGCGGGCACGGATCGTGCGCCTGCGCAACCGCCTCGCCAAGGCGCGCACGCTGCTCCAGCGCCGGGTCGTCGAGATCTACAAGGCCGGACAGCCGGACATCATCACCGTGATCCTCAACTCCGACGGCTTCGCCGACCTGCTCGAGCGCGCGGAGTTCATCAAGCGGATCTCCGACCAGGACCGCAGGGTGATCACGATCGTGCGCATCGCCAAGGCCGACGCGGTCGGCAGCGAGAAGCGGCTGGATCGCCTCGAGCGCCGCCAGCAGGCGGTCACCGAGATCGTCCAGAAGCGCCGCGACGAGGTGGCCGGCGTCAAGAACAAGCTCGTGAGCCTGCGGTCGGGGCGCTCCTCGCTTTTGAGCAACGTGCGCACCTCGCGCAAGCACCTCGAGGAGCACGTCGACGACCTCGAGTCCGCGTCGGCGAGGATCGCGCGCCAGCTCGGGCAGATTCCGGCCGGCAACATCCGCGGCGGCAACGGGCCGTGGATCTGGCCGGTCAACGGCCCGATCACCGGCGCCTTCGGCGAGCAGCGGCCGGGCCACCTGCACGCGGGCATCGACATCGCCGCGGCGTCGGGAACGCCGATCCGCGCCGCCGCGAACGGCAAGGTCGTCCTCATGCAGGGCACGGGGTCGTCGGGGGGCTACGGCAACTACACGTGCGTGCAGCACACGAGCTCTTTGGCGTCCTGCTATGCGCACCAGTCGCGCTTCGGCACGAGCGTCGGCGCGAGCGTCTCGCAGGGCCAGGTCATCGGCTACGTCGGCAACACCGGCCACTCGTTCGGCGCCCACCTGCACTTCGAGGCGCGCGTCAACGGCACGCCCGTCCAGCCGCTGAACTACCTGTAGGCGTACCGGGCGGCGGCGCCGGTCGCGTGCACTAGCGTTGCGCCCGCCATGCAGCCCGAGATCGATCTCTTCGGCATCCCTCTGAAGACCTTCGGGATGTGCTTCGGCCTCGCCTTCGTCGTCTCGGGGGCGATGGTGGCGCGCCGCCTCAAAGAGCTCGGCAAGCCGCCGGACTGGGCCTACGAGATGGTCTTCGCGGCGCTGATCGGCGGCCTCGTCGGCGCGCGCGGGTACTGGGTGGCGACCCACACGAGCGAGGTCGGCGACGACTTCATCGGCAACGTCTTCGGCGGCTCGGGCCTCGTCTGGTTCGGGGGCGCGCTCGGCGGCGCCGCCGGCGTGCTGCTGTGGGCCTACCGCAAGGGGATGTTCAACGTCCACCTGCTCGACCTGTGCGCGCCGGCGCTCGCGATGGGCTACGCGGTGGGTCGCATCGGCTGCCAGATCTCCGGCGACGGCGACTACGGCACTCCGACGGACCTGCCGTGGGGGATGGCGTACCCCGACGGCGTCGTCCCGACGAACGACGTGGTCCACCCGACGCCGATCTACGAGACGCTCGCGATGGGCCTGGGCGCGTGGGCGCTGTGGCGCCTGCGCGACGCGTTCCGTCCCGGGGTGCTGTTCGCGTGGTACCTCGTGCTGGCGGGTGGCGAGCGGCTGCTGGTGGAGTTCGTGCGGCGCAACGAGCCGGTGGTCGCGGGGCTGACCGAGGCGCAGCTGTTCTCGCTGGTGATGCTGGTGGCCGGCGTGGTGTGGCTCGTGCGGGCGTATCGGTCTGGGGGGTGGTGGCGGGCGGAGGTCGCCGACTTGCGCCGCCGTGGCGCGGTGCGGTTACAGCAGCGATGAGGGATGCGGTTCGGGTCGTCCGTGGCGCCCGCCAGGCTCGCTCCCGCGGGCCTGAGCCCTCCCGACCCGCCTTCCTTCATCGCTGCCGTTCAGCGCGGCCCGACCCGCCCGCTAGCGCCCCGCGCCGAGCGCCTCCAGCGGCGACCGCCGCCGCCCCGGTGTCACGGAACCAGGGCGCACCACCACCGCCACGACAAACATCCCCACCGCGGCCAGAGCCACCGACGCCCCGGCGGCCGTGTCGAGCTCCGCGCTCGCCACGAGCCCGACCACGCCCGCCAGCGCGCCCAGCCCGGCGCCCCACGCGAGCTGCCCGCGCACCGATCCCCCGAGCCGCAACGCCGCCGCCGCCGGCGCCACCAGCAACGCGAACACGAGCAGGTTGCCGAGCCCCTGCACCGCCGCGACGACCGCCACCGCCAGCAGCGCCAGCAACGCCAGCTCCACGCGCGCGGGCCGCACGCCCAGCGACCGCGCCGCGACCGGATCGAACACCGCGAGCGTCAGGGCCCGGTGCCCGAAGCCCAGCGCCGCCGCGACGAACGCCGCCAGGCCGCACGCCACGGCGATGTCCCCGGTCGTCGCGCCCAGCAGGTCGCCGAAGAGCAGCTCGCCCAGCCGCGCGGGCACCTCGGGCGACAGCGCGAGCACGGCGCCCAGCGCGAACGCCGTGGTCACCGTCACCGCGACCGCCACCTCCGATCCGACGCGCGTGTCGCGGGCGGCGAGCGCGATGAGGGCCGCGGCGAGCAGGACGCCGCCGGTCGCGCCGAGCACGAGCGGCACGCCGGCGAGCGCCGCGACCACGAGCCCGGGGAGCATCGCGTGCGCGAGCGACTCGGCCGCGTAGGCGTGGCGGAGGTGCAGCAGCCAGACGCCGAGCGCGCCGCACGCGGCGCCGAGCACGACGACCTCGAGCAGCGCGCGCTGCAGCAGTCCTGAGTCGAAAATCTCGCTCACGGGTGCGCGTGGTCGTGGTGTTGGACGGCGACGGCCCGGCGGCCGTCTTCGAGCACGACGATCTCGCCGCCGTAGGTCTCCTCGAGCACGCTCGTCGTGAGCGTCACGCCCGGCGCGCCGTAGGCGACCTGCCGGCCGGCCAGGCAGAGGACGCGGTCCCAGCGGCGCGCCTGCTCGATGTCGTGGGTGGCGATGAGCAGGATCCGTCCGTCCGCTCGCAGGGAGTCGAACATGTCGATGATCGCTCGCTCGCTCGCCCGATCGACGCCGGCGAACGGCTCGTCGAGCAGCAGGACGCCCGCGTCCTGCACGAGCGCGCGCGCGATCAGCACGCGCTGGCGCTGCCCGCCCGACAGCGATCCGAAGCGATCGCCCGCGCGCTCGGCGAGGCTCACGCGGCGCAGCGCATCGAGGCCGCGCTCGCGGTCGGCGCTATCGATCCTGCGGTACCACGGTGTCCGCGCGTATGCGCCCATGAGCGCGACGTCGAGCGCGCTGACGGGGAAGTCCAGCCGCGCGCGCTCGGTCTGCGGCACGTAGGCGATGTCTCCCTCGATCGCGACCGTGCCCGACACCGCGAGCTCGCCGAGCAGCGCGCGCAACAGCGTCGTCTTGCCGCCGCCGTTCGGTCCGAGGACCGCGACCGCCTGGCCCTCGGTCGCGTCGAACGTGACGTCGCGCAGCACCGGCGGACCGGCGCCGTAGGACGCCGTCACGGCGCGCACCCGCACCGCGCTCATGCCGTCGCCTCCCGCGGGCGCCAGCGCCGCAGCGGGCCCGCGCATGCGACGAGCGCGAACGTCCCGCCACCGATCACCGCGATCGCCGGACCGGGGGGAAGGTCGGCGTGGTAGGCGAGCAGCAGGCCCGCCACGCCTTCGACGGTCGCGAGCCCGACCGACAGCGCGAGCAGGGCCGGGAGCGAGCCGGTCACGAGGCGCGCGGTCGCGGCCGGGATGACGAGCAGCGTGCTGACGAGCAGCGCGCCCACCGCCGGCAGCGCGGCGACGACGGTTGCGGCGAGCAGCGCGAGCAGCAGCCAGTCGCCGCGCGCGGCGCGCACGCCGAGCGCCGGCGCGCCCGCGGGATCGAAGCCGGTCGC
>JBOGYT010000256.1:0-10735 GCA_050696955.1 Solirubrobacteraceae bacterium
GCCCTACGGCGCGGCCCTGCCGTGGCCGCGCCGCGAGGACGAGACCCGCCGCCCAGCGCGCGCGCGCGGCGCCTACGTCGTCCTCGCCGGCGCGGAACCCGTGCTCTACGTCGAGAAGGGCGGTCGCGGGATCGTGACGCTCGTCGACGCCGAGGATCCGCGCCTGCGGCCGTCCTTTGAGGCGCTCGCGGAGTTCGTCACCGGCGGCCGCGGGCGCAAGATCTCGCTCGAGCGCATCGACGGCGAGCCGGTCGTCGGATCGCCGCTCGAGCCGCTGCTCGTCGAGGTAGGCTTCCGCGCCGGCCCGCGCAAGCTGACGCTCAGCGCCTGAGCGGCCCGGTCAGCGGCTCAGAACCGCCCGCGCGGCAGGTTCTGCGTCGACGGCCAGGAGGCGCAGGAGGTTGCGCGCCAGCCCGAGCGAGCCATCGAATTCGACGCGCCCGTCGGCCAGGCGCGCGAGCGCGCCCCGCCCACGACGGGTCGTCGGCTTGGGCAGCCCGCCGGCGAGCGGCGCGGCAATCAGCGCCGTGATGTCGCCCAGGCGCCCGCTGAGCTCGAGGTCGCAGGCGCGGTCCTCGCCGGCCGCGTCATCGGCGACCTCGATCTCGTCGCCGCGGAAATCGACCCGCACCGGCGCGTAGCCGTCATCGAACCGCATGCGGATGCTGGCGGCCATCGCCGCGGCCAGCTCCGGGCGCCGGCGCGCGCCCTCGCGAACGAGCACGTAGACGCTGACGGCAATCGAGTCATCGGCGACGTGGCCCAGCCGCACCGGCGGCGCCCCGGCAAGTTCGGAAACACCCATAGCCATCAGCATCCGCCTCCGTGCGCCTGCCATGGGTGACCGATCTCACACGGCTTCAGGACGACATGGGTTCGTCAGGGCTCCTTCTTGCCGGGGTTGAACAACCCCTTCGGGTCCAGCGCCGCCTTGATCGAGCGCTGCGCCGCCAGCGCCGCCGGGTCGAGTTGGCGCGACAGCCAGCCCGCTTTCAGCACCCCGATGCCGTGCTCGCCGGTGACGCTGCCGCCGAGCCGCAGCGCGAGTTCGAAAAGGTTCTCGGCGGCAAGGTTGGCGCGCCGGCGCTGCTCCTCGTCGCCCGCATCGAGGAGAAACGACGCGTGCAGGTTGCCGTCGCCGGCGTGACCCCACGAGCAGGCCTCGAGCCCGTGCCGATCGCCGATCGCGAGCGTCTGCTCGATCGCCTCGCCGAGCCGGTCGGGCGGCACGACGATGTCCTCCGAGAGCTTCGTGCCGCGCGCGGCGGCGACGGCAAGCGACACCCCGTCGCGCCAGCGCCACAGCGGCCGAGCCTCCGGCGTCCTCACCTCCGTCGCGCCGTCCCCCAGCGCCTCGACGAGCTCCGACCGGACACGGTCGGCCTCGGCGGCCGAGCCGTCGGCCTCGGCGAGCACGACGAAGCCCGCCAGCGGCCTAGCGGAAACGCGCCGCCCGCGAGTCGCATCGTCGGCGCGTCGAGGTACTCCAGCGCCGCCGGCAGCACGCCCATTTCGCGCACTCGAGCCACCGCCGCCGCCCCTGCCGCCGTGCTCGGGTAGCTCGCGACGACCGCCAGCTGCGCCTCGGGCGCCGGCACGAACCGCAGCCACGCCGCCGTGACGATCCCCAGCGTCCCCTCCGCGCCGGTCAGCAGCGCACGCAGGTCGTAGCCGGCGACGTCCTTGCGCAGCGGCCCGCCGGCGCGGGCGAGCTCGCCGGGCGCGAGCACCGCCTCGATGCCGGTCACCCAGTCGCCGGTAACGCCGTACTTGAACGCGTGCGGGCCGCCGGCATTCGTCGCGATCGTGCCACCGAGCTGGGAGTTCTCCGGCGCACCGGGATCCGGCGGGAAGAGCAGGCCGTTCTCGCGCGCGAGCCGGGCGATCGTCGCGGTCGTCACGCCGGCCTCGGCCTCCATCCGCCACAGCCCTGGGTCGAACGAGCGCACGGCCCGCAGGCGATCGAGCGCGATGGCGACGGCGTCGTCGCGCAGCGGCGCGGCACCGCCCGCGAGACCGGTCCCGCCGCCGACGGGCACGATCGGGACGTCGTGCTCGTAGCACCAGGCGACGACCGCGGCGACCTCATCGCGGCTGCCCGGGTGCACGAGCGCGGCGGCGCGGCCGGTCAGAGCGCGGTCGCCGACGATCGCGTCGCTGCACACATGCGGCGCTCCGACGATCCGCTCGAGCTCGATCATGGCCCTACGCTAGACGCGATGCCCGAAGGCGACACGATCCACTACGCCGCCCGCAGGATCCGCCCGATCATCGAAGGCCAGGTGCCGCAGATCACCACGCCGCACCCGCGCCTGCACCGCGATCGCTGGCCCGAGCGGCTCGCCGGCCGCCGCGTGCGCTCCGTCGACCCGCACGGCAAGCACCTCTTCCTGCGCTTCGACGGCGCGTCGTCATCGCAGGTGGACCTGACGATCCACTCGCACCTGCGCATGACCGGCTCGTGGGGCACGTACGCGGACGGCCAGCGCTGGCGGCGGGGAGCGCACCGCGCGTGGCTCGTGCTGCGCACCGACCGCGGCGAGGTCGTGCAGTTCGACGGCCCGCTGCTCGAGCTGCTGACCGCGTCGCGAGCGCGCTTCGACCGCCGCCTCGCGCAGCTCGGGCCGGACATCCTCGCGCCCGAGCTGGACGAGGACAGCTTCCTGCGCCGCCTGCGCGCGGACGACCCGACCCGCCCGATCGGCGACGCGCTGCTCGATCAGCGCACGATCGCGGGGATCGGGAACCTGTGGAAGTGCGAGGGCTGTTTCGCCGCCGGCATCGATCCCTGGCGGCCGGCGGGCGAGACCTCAGACGACGAGGCGCTGGCGATCGTCCGCGCGACGCGGCCGGGCATGCAGGAGTCGGCCCGCACGGGGATGCAGAACCTCCAGCGCGTCGTCTACAAGGCCACCGGGCGGCCGTGCCCGCGCTGCGGCACTGCGATCCGCGAGCGCGGCCAGGGCGACGGCAACCGCCCGACGTACTGGTGCCCGGGCTGCCAGCGGTGAAGCGCATCGGTCACAAGGGCGCCGACCACATCGCGCCCGGCAACACCTTCGCGTCCTTCGAGGCCGCGCTCGCGGCGGGCGCGGACATCATCGAGTTCGACGTCCTCCCCGAGCGGCGCGACGGCACCGGCGAGCTGCTGCTCGCGCACGACTTCGAAGACGCGGTGCAGCGAGCCGCGCACACGCTCGACGAGGGCCTCGAGCACTTCGCCGGATCCGCCTACGACGGCGTCGGGCTCATCGTCGACCTCAAGCTCGCCGGGTACGAGGAGCGCGTCGTGCGAGCGCTGCAGGAGCGCGGGCTCGTCCAGCGCTCGCTCGTCTCGACGATGGAGGAGCCGTCGCTCGCGCTGTTGCGAGAGCGCCACCCGGAGATCGCGCTCGGCTGGTCGGTGCCGCGCATCCGGCGCGACCCGCTGCGCAACCCGCTCATCGCCCTGCCGGCGCTCGCCCTGCTGCAGTACGCCCGGCTCGCCCTCCCGGGCGTCGCCGCCAATCGCGTGCGCCGCGGCGAGATCGACGCGCTGATGGCGCACCACCGGCTCGTCACGCCGCGGCTCGCGCGGGCGCTGCGCGGCGCCGGCGGCGAGCTGTACGTCTGGACGGTCGACGATGCCGAGGAGATCGCGCGCTTCGAGCGCATCGGCGTCAGCGGGGTCATCTCGAACGACCCGCGCCTGTTCGCCGAGAACCCTGGGCCCGCCTAGTCCGAGCGCCTGATCGTGCAGTCGGCCGCGCTGTAGCCCGGCGGGTCCGCGTCCGCAGCATTCTTATGGCCGCCGCGGGTGCGCTCGCGCGCGCGCCGCACGACCTCGCCGCCGCGCCGCCACTCCATCGTGACCATCCCGCGCAGCCTGATCGTGTCGGAGTTCGGCGAGATCTGAAACGACCAGCCCTTCTGGCGAGCCTTGCCGCGCGGCCGCTTCACGGCGACGAAGCCCGAGTCGCCGCCCTGGGTGACGTGGTGCCACTTGCCGTCCACCTGCGACAGGTACTGCACCTGGAAGCGCATGAACAGCTTCTCGTCGGAGCTCTTGCCGCGCGGCATCGACGCCCGGATCCCGATGGTGTTCGGGTGCTTGGGCGTGTCGCAGATGTTCACCGTCGCCCAGCGCGCCTTGCGCGCGCCGGGAACCTTGCCCGCCGCGGCCGGGACGACCGGCGACGCGGCTGCGAACGCCACCAGCAGCGCGACGAGGATCGCGGCCCGTGGGCGCATGTCGCGAGGGTAGCGCCGGGGCGTGATGATCTCGCCGGTGCGGCGTAGTGGTCGCATGAACGGAGTTCTGACCATGGCTGAGCCCCTCAACACGGCGGTACAGAGCTTCGATGCGCTCTACCGCGAGAGCGCTCGCGATCTGTATGCCTACGTGCGCACGCTGCTGCACGACGAAGCGTCCGCGGAAGACGTCACCGCGCTCGCCTTCGAACGCGCCTACCGCCGGCGCAAGACCTTCGATATCCGCAGAGGCAGCCAGCGCGCCTGGCTCTTCGGGATCGCGCGCAATGCCGCGCTCGACGAGCTACGGCGCCGGCGCCGGTCGGCACCGCTCGTGGCCGATCTCGAGGACGAGCAGATGGTCGCGCTCGACGAGCAGGCCGAGCAGTCGCTGCGCCGCGCCGCGGTGCGAGCCGGGCTCGCGGCGCTTGAGCCGCGCGACCGCGAGATCGTCGCGCTGAAGTTCCACGGAGGGCTGTCCAACGTCGAGCTCGCCGCCGTGCTCGGCACGAGCGAATCCAACGCCGGAACCCGGCTGCACCGGGCCGTCACCAAGCTGAGGGAGGCGTGTCATGCGCCATCGTGAACCGCTGAACCCGGAGGCCGTCCGCGAGCTCGATGCGATCGATCGCGCGCTCGCCGGCGAGCCGGTCGACCACGACCTGCGCGAGCTCTCAGATCTCGTCCGCGACGTCCGTGCGTCCGCGCCCGAGATGAGCCCGGCGCTGACCGCGCGGCTCGAGCGTGAGCTCCAGCAGGGCTTCGCACCGGCGGTCGCCACGGGCAAGGCCAAGCGCAAGCGCCCGCGGCTCATGGTGCTCGTGCCCGCCGCTGGGACCGTCGCGGCGGTCATCGTTGCGATCGTCGTGCTCGGGCAGGGCGGCGAGACCATCAACTACACCTCGTCGGACGGGCAGCGGATCGAGGACACCGGCGGAGGCGCCGCTGCCAGCGCGCCGTCGGCCGTCGAGCCGAGCGTCCAGAAGGAGGCCACACAGACCGCCCAGCGCTCGAGCGGCGCGAACAGCGGCGCGGGCGCCGATCTGGCCGCCACCCGCGAGCGCAAGGTCCAACGGCGCGTCGCGCTCGTCCTGGAGACCGGCGAGAACAAGGTCGAGTCGACCGCCGACGACGTCATCCGAACGGTCGACCGCTTCCGCGGCATCGTCGCGTCCTCGTCGATCAGCGCCGACGACGCCGCCGGCAGCGAGGCGGTCTTCGACCTGCGCATCCCGACGAGCCGGCTCGACGACGCGCTCGCCGCGCTGTCGAAGCTCGGCCACGTCGCCGAGCGCCGCCAGGACCTCCAGGACATCACGGCCGCCTTCACGTCGACGCGGGAGCGACTCACCGACGCTCGCGCCGAGCGCCGCGGGCTGCTGCGGGCGCTCGGTAACGCGACGACCGAGGCGCAGATCGAGAGCCTGCGCGCCCGCCTGCGGCTCGTCCGCGGCCAGATCGCGGCGGCGAAGGCCGAGCTGAGCACGCTGCAGCGGCGTGCGAGCCTGTCGACCGTCAGCCTGACTGTCCGCGGCGACGGCAAGGCCGGAGGGGGCGGCGGCGGATGGTCCATCGGCGACGCCGGCGGCGACGCCGTGCGCGCGCTCGAGGTCATCGCCGCAGTCGCGCTCATCACGATCGCCGTGACGCTGCCGCTGGCACTGCTCGGAGCGGTGATCCTGTTCGGCGCGCACCTCGCGCGCGCCCGGCGGCGCGAGAACGCGCTCGACGCCCCCTGACCGACTCACGAGCGCCGTCGGTCCGGACCGGGCCGTGTGTGGTATTGCTCACCCAATGGTCCCGGAGGAGAGAGAGGCCGTGGCGCTCCTTGCGCAGGTTCCCGTGTTCGACACGCTCGCCCCGGCGCAGCTCGGCCGCGTGGCCGCCGTCGCGGTTCCCCGCTCGTTCGACGCCAGGCACGTGATCTTCCGCGAGGGCGACGCGAGCGACACGTGCTACATCGTTCGCAATGGCCACGCCCGCGCCATCCGGGCCCACGGCGACGGGCGCACGATCACGCTCGCCCACTTCGGCCCCGGCGACATCTTCGGCGAGCTGGCGATGTTCGACGACGAGCGCCGCTCCGCCACCGTCGAGACGCTCGAGCCGCTCGACGCGATCGCGGTCCTGGGTCCGGACATGCGGCGCCTGCTGCGCGAGCACCCCGACATCGCGGTCAAGCTCGTCATCTCGCTCGGGCGGCGGCTGCGCGAGGCCAACGAGCGCATCTCGCGCCAGTCCTTTCAGACCGTGCAGAGCCGGGTGGCGGGGGTGCTCGGCCAGCTCGTCGTCCAGGCTCAGGAGGAGGGCGCGGGCTCGTCGGACGTGCTCGTCACCGTCACCCAGGCCGACGTCGCGAAGCTCGCCGGCTCCTCGCGCGAGTCCGCCAGCCGCTTTCTCGCCGTGCTCGAGCGCGCCGGCGTCGTGACCCAGGGACGTGGCCGAGTGACCGTCCACGACCCGGGCGCGCTTCAGCGCTACGTCTACTGATGGCATCGGAGTTCTCCGCCGGCGGCGTCGTCGTCAACGACGCGGGCGAGGTCGTCGTCATCGTGCCCACGCGACGCGCCGCCGATGGCTCGAAGGTCCGCGCCCTCCCCAAGGGGCACCCCGACGGCCATGAGACCCCGGTCCAGGCGGCGCTGCGTGAGGTCCGCGAGGAGGCCGGCGTCAACGCCGAGCTCATCGAGTCGCTCGGCGAGGTGCGCTACTGGTATCACCGCGGGGGCCGGCGGATCGCGAAGGCCGTCGAGTTCTTCCTCCTGCGCTACGTCGACGGCGACGTCGCCGACCACGACCACGAAGTCGAGAACGCCCGCTGGGTGCCGCTCGAGGAGGCCGCCGACACGCTCAGCTACGCGGGTGAGCGCGACATGGTGCGCCGCGCTCTGTCGCGGTTGCGGTCCGGCCAGTAACCTCACGCGTCGTGCAGGTCCTCAACTTCTACTCGACGATCTTCGCCGACCAGCTCAAGCGGGGGCGCAAGACCGCGACGATCCGCCTCGGCGACAAGTCGCACAAGTACCGCAAGAACCAGGCGGTGCTCGTGACGATCGGCTACCAGCACTCGCCGCGCGAGAAGATCTTCCAGGCCGTGATCGACAGCGTCGAGGTCAAGCGCATCAAGGACCTCTCACCGCGCGACATAGAACACGACAACCCGGAGTTTCGCCGCACCGAGGAGATGATCAACTTCCTCGAGCAGATCTACGCCCGCGAGGTGTCGCTCGAAGACACGGTCACGGTCGTGCGCTTCTCGCAGATCGTCGAGAACCCACCGTCGATGACCGAGCGCATGCACGGTATCGGCGGGGCGCAGAACTAGTGGGTCTTCTGTGACCGTCGCGGAATCTTTGGAGCAGACCCACTAGTTCGGCGGCGGCGGAGCCACCGAGCGCGACACGTCGCCGAGCACGATGTCGGCGGGCGTGGCCGCTGCGGCCGGTGCGTCCCACACTTCCTGCGGGAGCTTGGCCCGCTCGCGCTCCATCTCCTCGCTGCGCGCGAGCCAGTCGACCTGGGTGGGGGCGGCGTCCGCCGCCTTCTCCGAGCCACCGAGGCGTGACGAGACGACGATGAGCAGCGCGCCGGCGAGCGCGAGCCACGGGCCCCACC
Organism: Solirubrobacteraceae bacterium; assembly: GCA_050696955.1. Classification (GTDB taxonomy): domain Bacteria; phylum Actinomycetota; class Thermoleophilia; order Solirubrobacterales; family Solirubrobacteraceae; genus CADCVQ01. The sequence goes on from JBOGYT010000256.1 coordinate 7,846, forward strand.
CGAGGGAGATCATCTCGTTGGGCACGTCGCCGGGCTTGTTGATCATCGCGACGACGATCAGTCCGGCGGCGCCTGCGCCCACGGAGGTCGAGACCTCGTGGCGGTCCATCAGCGCCGCGAAGCTCGCCGCTACCCCGGCCACGAGGAGGATGACGTCCCCGCGTTCGAAGGCGAGCCACGCGTCGGCGCTGATCGTGTCGGGCAGCACCGACACGATCTCGCGCATGAACTGGCCGAGCAACTCGGGCGTCTGCGGGCTGCTGCTCGCGCCGAGCGCGTCGCGCGCGGCGCTGATGTCGAGGACGTACCAGGGCGCCCACAGCGCGCCGATGAGCAGCGCAGCGCCCAGCAGGATGCCGAGGTTGCGGGAGTCGAGCTCCATCGCGGCTTCATCGGAGGCACCGCGGCCTTGCGCCAGCCGGGCGCGAAGCTCTCGACGCATTGGCCCCGTTGGCACTCGCACCCCGAGAGTGCCAACTTGATAGAGTCGAGTCGTCATTGGCACTCTCACCCCTCGAGTGCCAACCAACTAGTCACATCTTGGAGGTCGGCACAACATGAAGCTCAAGCCACTGGGCGATCGGCTCATCGTGCGGGCGATCGAGGAGGAGGAGACCACTGCAAGTGGCATCGTCCTTCCCGATACCGCGAAGGAGAAGCCGCAGAAGGGCAAGGTCCTCGCCGTCGGGGACGGCAAGTTCGACGAGGACGGCGACAAGCGCATCCCGCTCGACGTCGCCGAGGGCGACGAGGTCCTCTACTCGAAGTACGGCGGTACTGAAATCAAGGTCGACGGCGAGGAGCTGCTCGTGCTCCGCGAGTCCGACGTTCTCGCCAAGATCATCTAGATAGGCACTGGAGACGTATTTATGCCCCATAAGGAACTGCTGTACGACGTCGAGGCACGCAACGCGCTGCAGAGCGGCGTCGATGCGGTCGCCAACGCCGTCAAGGTCACGCTCGGCCCGAAGGGCCGCTACGTCGTCCTCGACAAGAAGTTCGGCGCCCCGACGATCACCAACGACGGCGTCACGATCGCTCGCGAGATCGAGGTCGAGGACGTCTTTCAGAACCAGGGCGCGCAGCTCGTCCGCGAGGTCGCCACGGCCACGAACGACGTCGCCGGCGACGGCACGACGACGGCCACGGTGCTTGCTCAGCAGATCGTGCGCAGCGGCCTGAAGAACGTCACGGCGGGTGCAAACCCGCTCGCGCTCAAGCGCGGCATCGAGAAGGCCGTCGACCAGGTCGTCGCGAACATCGCCCGCCAGGCCAAGGATGTCGCCGGCAAGGACCAGATCGCACGCGTCGCGACGATCTCGGCCGGCGACGAGGAGATCGGCGACGTCATCGCCGACGCCATCGAGAAGGTCGGCAAGGACGGCGTCGTGAACGTCGAGGAGGGCCAGACGTTCGGCATGGACCTCGAGTTCACCGAGGGCATGCTGTTCGACAAGGGCTACATCTCGCCCTACATGGTCACCGACCAGGAGCGCATGGAGGCCGTGCTCGAGGATCCCTACATCCTCATCGCGAACTCCAAGATCACCTCGGTGCGCGACGTGCTGCCGGTGCTCGAGTCCGTCATCCAGTCGGGCAAGCCGCTGCTGATCATCGCCGAGGACGTCGAGGGCGAGTCCCTCGCGACGCTCGTCGTCAACAAGCTGCGCGGCACGTTCACCGGCGTCGCCGTCAAGGCTCCGGGCTTCGGCGACCGCCGCAAGCGCATGCTCGAGGACATCGCGATCCTGACCAACGGTGAGGTCATCACCGAGGAGATGGGTCTGAAGCTCGAGAACACGACGCTCGCGCAGCTCGGCAAGGCGCGCCGCATCGTCGTCGGCAAGGACACGACGACGATCGTCGACGGCGCCGGCGATCCGGCCGCGATCAAGGGCCGCATCAACCAGATCAAGGCCGAGATCGAGACGACCGACTCGGACTTCGATCGCGAGAAGCTCCAGGAGCGCCTCGCGAAGCTGTCGGGCGGCGTCGCCGTCGTGAAGGTCGGCGCGGCCACCGAGACGGAGATGAAGGAGAAGAAGCACCGCGTCGAGGACGCGCTGCAGGCCACCCGCGCCGCCCTCGAGGAGGGCATCGTTCCGGGCGGCGGCGTCGCGCTGCTGCAGGCCGAGAACGCCATCAACCTCGACGACTACGAGGACGACGAGCAGACCGGGGCGAAGATCGTCCTGCGTGCGCTCGAGGAGCCGCTGCGCCAGATCGCGCACAACGCGGGCCTCGAGGGCTCGGTCGTCATCAACGACGTCCGCAAGGCCAAGAAGGGCTACGGCCTGAACGCCGCGACGAACGAGATCGAGGATCTCGTCGCCGCCGGCGTCATCGACCCCGCGATGGTCACGCGCTCGGCGCTGCAGAACGCCGCTTCGATCGCGAAGAACATCCTCACGACCGAGGCGATCGTCTGCGAGATCGAGGGCAAGGAGATGTCCATCCCCGGCATGGGCGGCGACGGCGGAATGGGCGGAATGGGCGGCATGATGTAGCCCACTCGGGGAGGTCTTGATCTCCCCGGCTGTGTGTTTCTGCGGAGGGCCCGGCGCTGCGCCGGGCCCTCCGTCTTTCTAAGGGCTGCGCGCCGTATGTCGGTCGGGATGTCCGGGGTGCCCGGCCGGGGCCTCGCGGACCACGGACTGCATCGTTGAGCGAGTGCGGCGAGGGCCGCGCGGCGGGTGCGCGCGGCGGCGCGAATCGAGACGGCGAACAGCGCGCATATCGCGGGTTTCAGCGATCTCGACGGTCAGCGCGCGGTCGTGGCGAACTCGGGGCTGCATGCGCCCCCGTGTGCGCCACGATCGCCACGATCCGCTTGCGCGGGAAGCTGCCCCGATCGCTCCCTGACAGCTTGATGCTGGTGGCCGGCCCGACG
>JBOGYT010000257.1:0-5235 GCA_050696955.1 Solirubrobacteraceae bacterium
AGCGTCCCGCCGAGGTCGTTGACGCCCCAGCGCAGCGCCTCCGTCGCCGCATCCAGCCCCATCTTCACCCAGCTCGCCTGGAGGTTCGGCACGCTGCGTCCGAGCGCGAGCCGGAACGCAGCGGTGTGCTTGAGGTTCTCCTCGCGCGAGATCTCCTGCACTCCGTGGGTGCGGCCGAGAAGGGTATGGAAGGGGATGAAGCTCAGCGGCACGAACTCCGTTAAGCCGCCCGTGCGCTCTTGCACGCCGCGCACGACGCGCATGTGCTCGGCGAGCTCCCAGGGCTCCTCGATGTGCCCGAACATGACCGTCGCCGTCGAGCGCAGCCCCGCGCAGTGCGACGCCTCGATGATCTCGACCCAGCGCGCGACCGGCAGCTTGTTCGGGCTGATGCGCTGGCGCATCCCGTCGTGCAGCACCTCCGCCGCGGTCCCGGGCGTCGAGTCGAGCCCGGCCTCGCGCAGGCGCGCGAAGACGTCGCCCGGCGACAACCCGCCGGCGTCGCACATGTGCGCGACCTCCATCGGCGAGTAGGCGTGCAGGTGCAGCTGCGGCGCCGTCTCGCGCGCCAGGCGCAGCCAGCCCTCGTAGTCGGAGATCTCCCAGTCCGGATGGATCCCCGACTGCATGCAGATCTCGGTCGCGCCGAAGTCGACCGCCTCGTGCACGCGCCGGACGAACTCATCGCGCTCGAGTTCGTAGGCGTCCGGCGAGCGCTTGCCCTGGCCGAAGCCGCAGAACGCGCACCCGACGATGCAGACGTTCGACACGTTGAGGTTCCGGTTGACGACGAACGTCACGGTGTCTCCCGCGAGCTCGGCGCGCAGGTCGTCGGCGGCCTGGCGCATGTCCTCGATCGCCTCGGGCCGGGTCTCGGCAAAGAGCGCCGTCAGCTCGTCGGGGCTCAGCGCCTCGCCGTCCCGGGCGCGGGCGATGGCGCCCGGCACGGCATCGCGCCGGATCGGGCGCGGCGGATCGGTGCGGGCGGGCGGGGTCCGATTCTCGCGCGGGATGAAGCTCCAGTAGCGCGCCTTGACGACGTCCAGCACGCCCTGCGCCAGCCAGTCGGCGTCGATGTAGCGCGGGTAGACGCACAGCCGCTCGGTCAGCGCCACGCCGCCGGCGGCGAGCGTCTTGCGCACCTGGTGCGGTGACGGGAACGGGTGCTCGGGGGAGATGTGGTCGCCGTTGGCGGAGAGGCCGCCGAGGTCCGTCGCGCCGGCGCGCACGAGCTCGGGCCACCAGTCGGCGAGGTTCGGCGGGACCTGCACCCCGACGTCGGGCATGAGCCGCCGGCACTCGGCGACGAGCCGGCGCAGCTCGTCGATCGTCACCGCGGTCGCCCAGGCCGGCAGGTCGAGCCGCGGGCCGCGGCCGATCCCGGTGCGCCACAACTCCTGCGCGGCGGCGTCGGCGATCTGCGCGGGCTCGCGGCCGTAGTAGCTGTCGTGCGGGACGAAGTTCTGCAGGATGACCTCCTGCAGGTGGCCGTGGCGCGCATGCACCTCGGCGAGCACCTCGAGCGCGGCGACGCGCTCCTCCTCGCCCTCGCCGATCCCGACGAGGATCCCGCTCGTGAACGCGATCCGCAGCTCGCCCGCCGCCTCGATCGTCTCCAGGCGCCGCTGCGGGTGCTTGGATGGCGAGCCCTGGTGGGCGACGAGATCGGGGTTGACCGACTCGAGCATGAGCCCCTGCGAGGCGGTCACCTCGCGCAGCCGTGCGAGGTCGGCGCGGTCGAGCACGCCGAGGTTCGTGTGCGGCAGCAGCCCACGCTCGAGCGCGCGCTCGCACGCCCACACGACGTAGCCGACGAAGTCCGCGTGGCCGTACTGCGCCAGCCGCTCGCGCACCCCGGCGTTGACCTCCGGCCGCTCGCCGGTCAGGACGAGCAGCTCCTTGACGTTGCGCCGCGCCGCGCCGTCGAGCAGCGCGATCACCTCGTCCGGCGCATGGAGGTGCGCGCGGTGCGTCGCGAAGGCGCAGTACCTGCAATAGCAGCGGCACGTGCGCGACAGCGAGAGGGTCAGATTGCGGCTGAACGTGACCCGACGGCGCACGCCGAAGAGTCTATGGAGCGGCCTGTGGCGCGATCGCGCGATACGCGCGCGCGGCCGCGAGCGCGCCGCGGACAGGGGTCGGCCGCGGTTCCATATGCTCGTCACGTATGCCTCGCCGTCACGGCCACAAGGCGCTCGCGCTGATGGCGGCACTGATCGTCGTGCTCGCCGGGTGCGGCTCGGACGAGGAAACGGCGGTGAAGCGGCCGGTCACGCTGCTGCTGGACTTCCAGCCGGGTGCGGTCCACGCGGGCATCTACACGGCGCTGGCCTCAGACCACGACGGCGACGAGGGGCTCGCGCTCGACGTCGAGGTGCCCAGCAGCTCGACCGACGCGGTCAGGCTGCTCGTCGCCCGGCGCACCCAGCTGGCGATCCTCGACATCCATGACCTGGCGCTCGCCCGCGAGCGCGGGCGCGACCTCGTGGGGGTCATGGCGATCGTGCAGCGCCCGCTCGCGGCGGTGCTGGCCCAGCCGCAGATCCGCACGCCGCGCGACCTCGAGGGCAAGCGCGTCGGCGTCACAGGCCTGCCGAGCGACGACGCCGTGGCGCGCTCGATCGTCGCCGGCGCCGGCGGCGATCCCGAACGGGTGCGGCTGATCAACATCGGCTTCGAGGCGGTCCGCACGCTGCTCACCAAGCGCGTCGCCGGCGCGACCGCGTTCTGGAACGCCGAGGGCGTTGCCCTGCGCGCCAAGCGTCCGACCATGCGCGAGTTCCGCGTCGACGACTACGGCGCGCCGGCCTACCCCGAGCTCGTGCTGACCGTGACCCGCAAGACGCTGAACGAGTCGCCGCAGATGGTGCAGGGCGCCGTCGACGTGCTCGCGCGCGGCTACAGAGCGGTCATCGCCGACCCGGAGCCCGGTCTGGATGCGCTGCTCGCCGGCGCCGACGGCCTCGACCGTGCCGCCACGAAGCGCGAGCTCGACGCCGTCCTGCCGGCGTTCACCGCGGGCGCCCGCACGTACGGCGAGCTCGACCCCGAGCGGCTGCGCGCGTGGGCGCGCTGGGACAGGAAGTTCGGGATCGTCAAGCGCCTGCCGGACGTCGAGCGGGCGTTCGACGGGCGCTTCGTGCCGGGCTGAGGCATACGAGACCGCCCCGAGCGGCGAGCTCCCGCGCCACTCGATCTCGCCGGCCCGGCGCGCCGCTAGCGGGCGAGCAGCCCGTCGACGAGCGTGACGCCCTCGCGGTTCATCCGCGAGCGCGGGACGACGACGTCGAAGCCCGCCTCGAGCGCGCGCGTTCGCACGTCCGGCTCGGTGTGGCGAAAGAAGGCCAGCGTCCTGATGCCGTGAAGCTCGCCGCCGCTGGCGAGCGTGTCGACGAGCCCGACGCCGTCGATCTCGTCGCTGCACAGGTCGACGATGAACACGTCCGTGCCGGCGATCTGTTCCCAGGCGTCGGTCTCGGAGGAGATGACCTCCACGTCGTGACCGGCGTTGGCCAGCATGCCCTGCACCTTCGATCCGAAGAGCAGGTCGGGCAGCAGGGCGAGGACGCGGGCCATCGGGGACCTACTGCGCGCGGCTGCGCTTGAACTCGTCGCGGACCGACTGCGGGCGTCCCCACATCTGCTTGACCTCGACGCGCCCCTCCCGCACCTCGCGGACGACCATCTCGCCCTCGATGCCGGCCTCGTCGAGCAGCTTCAGCGTTCCGTGGACCGTCGGCGCGGCGGCGGCGTGCCCGAAGCGATGGGCGACCAGCAGCCGCCAGTGCCAGTCGTGGCGCGAGTACGGCTGGGCGTTGCACGTGACGAGGTATGTCGCGGCGTCGACATAGCGCTTCTCGTCGAAGATCCGCAGGTCGATCTCGAGGTCGGTCCAGTCGTCGGGCAGCGACTCGACGAGCTCGGTGAACGTGTCGGCCAGCGCCATGGCGGCGAAGGATATTCGACACCACCCGCCCCCAGCCACCGCGGCGTCTATCCTCGAAGCCATGGCCACGATCACCGATGAGCTCGCGGCCGAGTACCGCGCGCTGACCGAGACCTGCGGGCTCGTCGACCGCTCCGAGCGCGGCAAGCTGTCGCTCACCGGCAGCGAGGCGAGGTCGTTTCTCGCCGGGCAGGTGACGAACGACATCGAGGGTCTCCAGGACGGCGGCGGGTGCTACGCGGCGTTCCTGACGCACAAGGGCAAGATGCTCGGCGACCTGCGCGTGCTGGCCGCCGGCGGGGACGAGCCGGAGCTGCTGCTCGACACCGAGCGGGCGACGCTCCAGCCGCTGTTCGACATGATCCGCCGCTTCAAGATCGGCTTCGACGTCGAGCTGCACAAGGGGACCCTCCAGAAGGGCCTGCTGTCGCTGATCGGCCCCGACGCGCGCACGATCGCCTGCGCCGCCGACGTTCCCGGCGACGAGCACGCGCACCGCGCCGGCACGATCGCCGACCTGCCCGTGCGCCTGATCGCCACCGACGTGGGCATCGACGTGCTGTGCAGCGCCGACGACACCGAGGCGATCCGCGGCGCGCTCATGGGCGGTGGTGCCGCGCCGGTCTCCGAGGACGCGGCCGAGATTCTGCGCGTCGAGCGCGGCCGGCCGCGCTACGGGCACGAGCTCGACGAGGCGACGATCCCCCAGGAGGCGGGCCTCAACGAGCGCGCCGTGAGCTTCACGAAGGGCTGTTACGTCGGGCAGGAGACCGTCGCCCGGCTGTTCTACAAGGGCAAGCCCAACCGTCATCTGCGCGGGTTGCGCCTGACCGAGCCGGCGCCGGCCGGCGCCGAGCTGCGGCGCGGCGAGCGCGTCGTCGGCAAGCTCGGCACCGTCGTCGTCTCCCCCACGCTCGGGCCGATCGGGCTCGCGCTCGTGCGCCGCGAGGCGAGTCCCGGCGACACCGTCGATGTCGAAGGCGGAGCGAGCGCCGAGGTCGTCGAGTTGCCGTTCAGCGGCTGAACGCCGCCGCCGACCCTTCGACGAAGCGACCGACCTGCTCGGCCGCGGGCGGAGGATCGAGCTCGAGCGCCGGGACGTCCAGCTCGCGGCCGGCCAGCCAGGTCTGCACGATCCGCGCCTCTGCGACCGCGTCGGGCGAAAGCTGCGCCACGCCGCAACGCGCATCGGCGCCGCGCAGCGCCGCCGCCGTGCGCGCGGCCACGTCGCCGGCCTGCTCGAGCGCGCCCCAGTCGGCGACCCGCCCGCCGACGAGCCAGAACGCGTC
>JBOGYT010000258.1:0-4275 GCA_050696955.1 Solirubrobacteraceae bacterium
GCTGCGCGCAGATCCGGCGGCGCAGCGCCTGCGGTGCCTGCACGGTCGCGGCCGCCGCTCGGATCCGCTCGGCGATCGCATCGTCGTCGGGCGGCGGGCGGTGAGAGACGGGCGTCATCGCTGCGGCTCCTGCGGCGCGTCGGCGAGCAGCGCCGCGACGGCGCGCCGGGCGCGGTGCAGCCGGGTGGTCACGGTCGCCTCCTTGACGCGCAGCGCCCGGCCCGCTTCGCGGTAGGAGAGCCCGGCGACGTCGACGGCGACGAGCACGTCGCGCTGCGCGGGCGGCAGCGCGGCGATCGCCCCGAACAGCTCCCGGGTCTCGAGCGCGACCTCGGGCCGCATCGAGGTACGGGCGTCGATCGGCTCCTCCGCGTGCGGCTCATCGGCGCTCACCGGGCGGCGCGCGGCGGCGCGCACGCGCGAGACGTGGGTGTTGCGCAGCGCCCGCAGCAGGTACGCGAGGTCGTCCTCGCGGCGCAGCAGGCGGGGCTTGGCGAGCACGCGGGCGTACGTGTCCTGGACGAGGTCCTCCGCGTCCTCGCGCGAGCCGCAGCTTGCCCAGGCGGCGCGGTAGAGGCGGTCGACATGGTCTGGGAGGCGGGCAGGATCGAGCGGCCGCGAGGCGGCGGGGACAGTGGCGGAAGCGGTGGCGCGGGCTGGCGTCACGAGCGCCTCATCACACACAAGGACGCCGCCCGCGCGCGGTTCCTTCCGCCGCCGGGGAAGGATCGTGCGGGTGGGGCGTCATCCATCACGACAGGGCAAACCATGAGAAGCGGAGGGCCGTCGTGTATCGCTACCTGAGATCGTCACGGGTCACGTTGCTCGCGCTCGGCGCGGGGCTTTCACTGATCGTCGCCGGTTGTGGCGACGACGACAACAAGAGCGCCGACAAGAGCGCGGCCGCGCCGCCGCCGGCGGCGTCCACCCGCCCGGCGCAGACGGTCAAGCTGTCGGCCGATCCCGGCGGCGCGCTGAAGTTCACGAAGACGAAGCTCGAGGCCAAGGCCGGGAAGGTCACGCTCGAGATGGCGAACCCGAGCCAGATCGCCCACGGGATCGGCGTCGACGGCAACGGCGTCGATGTGGACGGACCGGTCGTGGGACCGGGCGAGACCTCGACGGCGACCGCCGACCTGAAGGCCGGCACGTACGAGTACTACTGCACGGTCAAGAGCCACCACCAGGCCGGCATGAAGGGCACGCTCGTCGTGAAGTAGCCGCGATGCGACATCCTTGCGGGCATGAGCAGGCCGGCCCTCATCTCCGTCGCAGCCCTCGCGGCGGTCCTCCTCGCTGGCTGCGAGAAGACGATCGACAGCGACAAGGCCGAGAAGACGATCGGGCGGCTCGTCGCGACGAAGATCGGGACGCAGGTCGAGCGCGTTGATTGCCCGAGCGGCAAGACCGCCAAGCAGGGCGACACGTTTCCCTGCCGGGTGACCGGCAAGGACGGCTCGAGCGCCGACGCGATCGTCACCGAGACCGACGACGAAGGCGGGGTCCGGGTGACCGCACGCTTCCTGCCGACGGACACCACCGAGCGCTCGCTGGCGGCGCAGCTCACCAACCGGAGCGGCAAGCCCGTCGGCGTCGACTGCCAGGACATCATCGTCGCGCGCAAGAACGTAACGTTCGAGTGCGTGACCTCGTCAGAGGGAAGGAAGGGCCGCGTCCGGGCTCGGCAGATCGACGACGCGGGTAGCGTGACCTACCGCGCGCTGAAGAGCGCGTCCTAGTGCCTCCGCGCAGCATCGTGCTTCGGGCCGTCGCGGCGCTGGCTCTGGCCGTTGGCGCGCCGGCAGGCGCCGGATGCGGTGATTCGCGGGACGACAAGCCGGCCGGCACGACGCTCACGACGTCGACCGCGGATCGGGGCAGCGCGCAGCGCGTCGCCGCGGCGCAGCGCGCAGCGCAGGCGGCGCCCAACGATCCCGACGCGCTGGCGGCTCTCGCTCGGGGATACGTCGCGCACGCCTACGTGGTCGGCAACGTCACCGGCAACACGCTCGGTCCAGCCGGCGAGGCGCAGCTGCGCAAGGCAGAGGCGGCCTGGGACCGCTACCTCGCGCTGGATCCGCGCAAACCGGACGTGCAGCTGGCCACGCAGATGGCGCGCGCCTTCAGCCAGGTCGGCCTCGACGAGCCGCCCAAGGCGGTCCGGGCGCTCGAGATCGCGGCGCAGAACAGCGCGCCGCCCAACGGTAGCCTCTACGCGCAGATCGCGGTCCTGCGCTACAACCAGGACCAGTTCCGCCCGGGCGACGTCGCGGCCCGGCGCGCGCTCGAGCTCGCGCCGCGTGACCAGCGCACGAACCTGCGCCGCGCCCTGCGCCAGATCAGGTTGCGGGCGAAGACGCAGGGGCCGTGACACGCGAGCCGCGCACGATGAGCCACGTCAGCCAGAGCCCGAGCGCGAACAGCGGCAGCCCCATGGCCGTCCGGGCGACGCCGAGCGCGACGACCGCGCCGGCGAGGTAGAGCGGCAGCTGGACGAGCAGCCGCAGGACGAACAGGCCTGCCCACAACCACGTCGCCCGCGCGAACGCCCGCATCCGCGCCGGGTTGGCGCGCCAGGCGTTGCCCTCGCCGTCGAGCTGGCCGACGATCACGCCGACGAGCGGGCGCCGGATCGCCAGCGAGACGAGGAGCGCCGACGCGTAGGCGGCGTTGAACAGCAGCCCGGGGAGAAAGAAGTTCTCGGCCTTGCCGCTCTTGCCCGCGATGAACGCCGCGAACGCGACGCCGATGAGCCCGGCCAGCGCGTGAATCGGCGACTCGCGGCGCGCGAGACGCACGATCGTGAGCAGGAGCGCGAGCCCGACGGCGACCATGGCGGCGAGGTCCGTGTCCTGGCCCGACGCGCTGTAGGTGACGACGAACGCGACCGCGGGCAGCGCGCTCTCGGCGATGCCGACCGGTCCGCCGACGGCCTCCGCGAGGTTGGGCGGCCCGTCGCGCTTGGTGTCGACCGGAGGGATCATGTCGAAACGATGATGGCGCACGTGAGTTTCGGCGTCGATGTCGGATCGTCCCCGCATGGTGGGGAGTAGTCGACATTCACGGCGAGGTGACGCCCGCCGCCACCCGATGCTGTTCGTCAGCCGGCAGGCAACGACGCCGCGGCGCTCGCCTGACGGTGCGTGCGCAGCAGGATGACCGCGAGGACGACGACCGCGACCGCGAGCGCGCCGCGCGTGAGGACGTCGGCGGCGGCGCCGAACGACGAGCTGAACGCGTATCCGACGAGGATGAACGTCGTCGCCCACAGCGCGGTTCCGACGAGGCTCCACGGCACGAACGCCCGCGGCCGCATGTGCGACGCACCGGCGAGGAACGGGGCCACCGCGCGCACGATGCCCACGAAGCGGCCCGCCAGGATCGCCCTGGGCCCGTGGCGGTCGAAGAAGCCCTCGACGCGCGCGAGGCGATCGGGGGTGATCCCGATGCGCGGGCCACGGACGACGACGAAGCGACGCCCGAGGCGGCGGCCGAGCAGGAAGCTCACGAGGTCGCCGCTCGCGGCGGCGGCCCACGTGAGCAGGATGATGAGCGCGAGGTCGACCTTGCCGTGGGCGGCGACGACGCCGCCGAGCACGACCGCGGTCTCGCCTGGGGCGAACAGGCCGACGAAGGCGCCGGTCTCGAGGAACGCGAGCGCCGCGACGAGCACGTAGGTCCACGAGCCGAGCTGGTCGGAGAGGTCGGTCAGCGCGCCCTCGAGGTCGGGCATCGGGATGACGCCGGTGCTCGTTCCCGCCAAGGCCACGGTGGCGATGACGGCCGCCGCGATGAGGGCCGTCCGCCGCCGCGCGCGCAGGGCCGTGGGCACCGGGGAGGAGGGCGGTGCCTGGGTCTGGTGCGCGCGCGGGACGGAGAGCTGCATGGCACCATCAACTATCCGCCCGCGCGGGCCGCGCGGCGATGGGGGAGACCCGACCAGGGGGTTCGGTTATCCACACCGCCGGGCTGCACGATCTCGCGCACGACGCGTCCGTGCGGCGCCTGATCGCCGCCCGGTCTGGCAGCATCGTCCGCTCGATGCGTGCCGCCGCACTTCTCGCGCTCTGCCCAGCGCTGCTGCTTGTTGGCGTGCCGGTCCCCGCCCAGGCGCAGGGCGAGTTCTACAGCGACTGCGAGCAGATCGGCTCGGCAAGCAGGGTGCAGGTCGCGGGCACGACCTGCGAGAGCGTCAAACCGCTCGTCGAGGCGCTGCTCGCGGCGGCGCCCGGCGGCGCCTCGGCCGTCCTCGCCGCAGCGGGCTGGGCGCCGCTG
>JBOGYT010000259.1:0-3219 GCA_050696955.1 Solirubrobacteraceae bacterium
CGCGAACCGTGGCGACGTGGGGCTGTGGCATCGCGATTCGGCCGCCCGCTCGTCGGTGAGATGTACGAACACCCGGGGTTCAGCCATCTCGATCGAGGGCACATCGCATGCGATCAGGCACCCACCCCGGTATCGATGCTGTTCGCTTGACCCGCCACGCCAACCGCAGCTGACCATCGCGCGGACCAACGTGGAAACAAACCGGATACGCATCACTAGCGCCTCGCGCGCTGACCGTCGTCGAGAGAACGACGGCCGGCGCGGTCGGGTTCGCTGTCAGGGGATGTTGGCCGTGAGCTCGCAGTCGATCCCGATGTCGGCGACGATGTGGTTGCCGCCGTCGCATGTGTCGCCGAGGATGTGGGGGCCGCCGTTGAGCGTGTCATCGCCGTCGCCGCCTGACAGCACGTCGTCGCCTTCGCCGCCCGCGAGGAGGTCGTTGCCGCCCAGCCCGCTGAGGGTGTCGTCGCCCGACGCGGCCCCGGCGCCCCCGCCGATGGAGTTGGGCCCGCCGTCACCGGTCAGTGAGTCGTCAAACGCGGAGCCCTTGAGGTTCTCGATCGCGCTGAGCGTGTCGGTTCCCTCGCCGATCGCGCTGCCGGACGTGAGGCTGGCACGCACCCCGGCGGTCGCACTGACGAAGTTCCCCTGGTCGACGCCGGTCCCTCCGTCGTACGCGTCGTTGCCGGCCTGGCCGGCGAGGACGTCGTTGTCGCCGCCGCCAAGAAGCGTGTCGTTGCCGGGGCCGGCGGTGAGTATGTCGGCGCCGTCGCCGCCGTTGAGCGTGTCGTGGTCGGTGCCGCCGCCGAGAGTGTCGGGGCCGCCGAGACCGATCAGCGTGTCGTTGCCGCTGCCAGGGCCGGCGCCGCCGCCGATCGTGTTCGGTCCTCCGTCACCGGTCAGTGTGTCGCTGTAGGCGGAGCCCTTGAGGTTCTCCATCTCGCTGAGGGTGTCGTTGCCTTCTCCGGTCGCGCTCCCGGGTGCGCCGAGCGTCGCGACGACCGCTGCCGGGGAGCTGACGAAGTTCGCCTGGTCGGTGCCCGGTCCGCCGACATAGCTGTCGGCGCCGGCCTGGCCGGCCAGCACATCGTTGCCGGCACCGCCCGCGAGCGCGTCGTTGCCCGCAGCGCCCCTGAGGGTGTCGGTGCCAAGGCGACCGTTGAGCCCGTTGGCCGCGGCGTCGCCGGTGATCGTGTCATCGAAGGCCGAGCCCCCGGCGTTCTCGATCGCGCTGAGCGTGTCGTTGCCCTCGCCGCTCGCCGTGCCTGGCGAGCCGAGGCTTACGATGACCGGGCCCGGCGCCCCGCCGAAGTCGGCGGAGTCGGCGCCGGCGCCGCCCAGCAGCACGTCGTTGCCTGCGCCGGGGATCAGCAGGTCGTTCCCGGTCTCACCGATCAAGGCGTCGGCGCCGCCCACCCCGCGCATCCCGTCGTTGCCGGGTCCGCCGCGCAGAACGTTGGCTTTCGCGTCGCCCGTCAGACCATCGGCGAACGCGGATCCCGTCAGGTTCTCGATGGTCTGCAGCGTGTCCTTGCCGTCGCCGTTGGCCTGTCCGGGCGCGCCGAGCGTCGCGTACACGGGACCGGGCGCGGCGCTGTAGTCCCCGATATCGGTGTCGGGGCCGCCCAGCATCAGATCGTTGCCGGGACCCCCGGCCAGCGTGTCGGCGCCGTCGGCGCCCGCGAGCGTGTCTGCGCCGGCGCCGCCTTGCAGGCGGTCAGAGCCCGAGGCCCCGCCGAGCTTGTCGTTGCCGGCGCCACCGACGAGCACGTCCTTGCCGGCGTTGCCGCCGAGCGTGTCGTTGCCGCTGTTGCCGTGCACGGCATCCGGGCCGGCGCCGCCGTACAGCGTGTCCTTCCCCGTGTTCCCGCGCAGCGTGTCCTTGCCCGAGTCGCCGGCGAGCTGGTCGTTGCCTCCGTTGCCCTGCAACGAGTCCGATCCGGCCCCGCCCCACAGCGTGTCCTTGCCCGCCCCGCCTTGCAGCCGGTCGTTCTTGCTGCCGCCCGAGAGCTTGTCCTTGCCCTCGTTGCCGCAGATCCGGTCGTTGCCACCCAGTCCCAGGATCGTGTCGTTCCCACCGCGCCCGACGATCACGTCAGCACCCGGCGTGCCGACGATGAAGTTGTTGGCGTTGGTCCCGACGATCGTCGCGACCTTGCCGTGGCATTTGAACGGTGCCGCGTGGGCGGGCCCGGCAGCAAAGAGCGCAACGCCGAGCGACAGCGTGATACCGGCGACGAGGTGAAGGGTGCGAGTCATGGTGTGCTCCTGAGGGATCGACTGGCCGCGATCCTGTGCGGGTGTGGAAGCCATGGCGGCGAGCTTGCCCGCCGGCTCTTCCAGCTGCCTTAAGGTGCGCTGAAAGCCGCGTGGCCTAGGAGACGCCGGCCGCGCCGGCGGCGTGCGGGTGAGCCTCGCGCCGGGGCCGGAACGGCGCGGGCTCGATGGCGAGCTCCTGCATCCGCGCGGCGTATCCGCGGTAGGCGCGCCGCGCGTCTCCGTGTCGTCCGCCGGCGCTCAGCGCATCGACGAGCGCGAGGTGGGCGCGCTCGTCGAAGGGGTCCTTCTCCAGCGCCCGCAGCAGGTAGCGCTGTGCGGCCTGCGGGTCGTCGTGCGCGGACGCATCGTCGGCAAGGGCGTGCGCGACCTCGATATACGCCGCGCGCGCTTCCTCGCGCACCGGCGCCGCCCAGTCCTCGTAGGCATCCTCGTCGAGGAAGTCACCGCCATAGATGGCTTCGGCTGCGAGGAAGTGCTCGCGGGCGGTCTGTGCGCGACCGTCGCGCATCGATGCCCGCCCGGCATTGGCCGCGGTGAAGAACAGCTCGACGTCGAGCTCGAGTGCACCGATTTTGAGCGCGACGGCATCGCGGCCAGAGGCGATGAACGCCTCCGGTGCCAATCGCCGCTCGGGATCCAGGACGCTGCGGATCGTGCTGAGCGCGACCGACAGGCGGTTGGTCAGCTTCGCGGGGTCGCCGCCGGGCCACAGCGCCTCCATGATCGTGTCGCGCTGCGCTGGACGTCCGCGACGAGCGACGAGCAGCTTCAGCAGGTCGCGCGCCTTCTTTGACTGCCACTCGCTCGGCGCCACCGGGACGCCATCGCGCACCACCCGGAAGCGCCCCAGCGACTCGACGCGAATCGGCGGTCGCGCTCGTTGCTCGAGCTCCGCCAGCACCCCCGCGGCCGTGGCCGCGTGCTCGCGCGCGCCCAGCG
>JBOGYT010000260.1:0-4122 GCA_050696955.1 Solirubrobacteraceae bacterium
TAAGGGCGACGCGTGCTGCCCAGGCGATCGGCTGGATGCTCGCTCCCTGCGAGCCAGTGCCGTGCGCTGGGCGAGATCGTGCCCAAGCGTTTCGAAGGCCGGATCGTCGTACTCCCTTGCGTGGAAACCAGCACTCTCGGCCTTGCACCCGCCCGCTGCTCAAGTCAGGCGAAAGCGGCAGCGCGCGCGGCTCGGACTGGGCTGCCAGCCGTCTGATCGGCGGTTTCGTCCGGCAGCTTGCGGCGGCCGGCCGTGCGGAGGAGACTGCTCACGGCAGTCCAAAGACACGCGGCGCACTTAAGAGGAGCTGACATGGCTCGCGGCCGAGGCGTTCGGGGGGCTCGACCTGCTCGTCACGCCGACGCTCGCCTTCGTCGCTCCTCCCGCCTTCGAGGATGATCGCGAGCTCCGCGAGGCGATGATCCGCTTCACCTACCCCTTCAACGCTCTCGGCTGGCCGGCCCTCGCGCTGCCTTGCGGTCCCGCAGAAGACGGGGTCCCCGCCTCGATCCAGCTCGCCGCACCCGCGGGATTGGACACCCGCGTCCTCGCCGCCGGTGCTCGCCTCGAGCGAGCGCTCACTGAGCGGGCTTCCTAGTCTTCCGGCCGCGTTGGGGTCCGGGCGATCGGCGGCGTTGCGCAGCCTCGAGAGCTTGGATGCTGGCTACATTCGCAGCTGCTTGACCCCTGCTTGCTCCCTGACCCTTTTAGCACCTCAAGCGGCTCTCGACGAGTGTCCACATCTGCTCCATTTGCAGCGCTTTCATACCATGGGCGGTCGCGGGCTCGAACCGCGGACCTCCTGCTTGTAAGGCAGGCGCTCTGACCAGCTGAGCTAACCGCCCGGAGCCAGCATGATGGCGCGCGCCCGGAGCGGACGCCCACCCGAGCCTAGAATCAAGCGCCCTGCCCCCATGGTCTAGCGGTCTAGGACGCGGCCCTTTCAAGGCTGAGGACACGGGTTCGAATCCCGTTGGGGGTATGAGGGGCCGTTAGCTCAATCGGTAGAGCAAGGGCCTTTTAAGCCCGTGGTTCTGGGTTCGAGTCCCAGGCGGCCCATCCCACATACGCGATCGCCTCGATCTCGACGAGCATCCGCGGATCGATCAGCGCGGCGATCTGCACCATCGTGCTCACCGGCCGGATGTCGGCGAAGCGCTCCCCATGGGCGCGTCCGATCTCGTCGCTGCGGGCGATGTCGGTGACGTACAGGCGCGTCTGGATGACCTGCTCCAGCCCCGCGCCGGCCTGCGCGAGCGCGGCCTGCAGGGCATCGAGCGCGAAGTGGGTCTGGCCGTAGGCGTCGCCGGGCGCGCGCACGACGCCGTCCTCGTCGACCGCGGTCGTTCCCGCCACGAACACGAACGGGCCCGCGCGGACGGCGCGCGAGTAGCCGACCGTCGACTCCCAGGGGATGCCGGAGCCGAAGCGCTCGATCTCCGTCATGGCCGTCTAGTGGCGGAAGTGACGGCGGCTCGTGAAGACCATCGCCACACCGGCGGCGTCGGCGGCCTCGACGACCTCCGGGTCGCGGCGCGAGCCGCCCGGCTGGATGATCGCGGTCACTCCGGCCGCGATCGCGATGTCCGGGCCGTCGCTGAAGGGAAAGAAGGCGTCCGAGGCCAGCGCGGCGCCCTCGAGCGAGTCCAGGCGCGTCTTGTCGATCGCCAGCCGCACCGAGTCGACGCGGCTCATCTGGCCCGCGCCGATGCCGGCCGTCGCCGCGTCCTTGGCGAGCACGATCGCGTTGGAGCGCACGTGCTTGCAGACCTGCCAGGCGAACAGCAGGTCGCGCCACTCCTCGTCGGTCGGCTCGCGCTTGGTCACGACCTCCATCTCGCGCCGGTCGGCGAACTCCAGGTCGCGGTCCTGGATGAGCAGCCCGCCCATCACCTGCTTGATCTCGGGCTCGGCCACGAGCGCCGAACGCCGCTCGTTGTCCTCGAGGATGCGGATCGACGGCTTCTTCGTGAGCACCTCGAGCGCCCCGTTGTCGTAGCCGGGGGCGAAGAGGACCTCGACGAACTGCTCTGACAGTCGCTGCGCCGTCGCCTGGCCGACGGGCCGGTTGAACGCGATGACGCCGCCGAACGCGCTCAGCGGGTCGGTGGCGAGGGCCCGCTCGTAGGCATCCAGCGCACCGGTGCCGACCGCTACGCCGCACGGGTTGTTGTGCTTGACGATGACGCACGCCGGGTCGGCGAAGTCGGCGACGAGCTTGCGGGCGGAGTCGAGGTCGAGCAGGTTGTTGAAGGACAGCTGCTTGCCGTGGTGCTGCTGGACCATCGACAGGACGTGCATCCGCGCGCCGACCTGGCTGTAGTACGCGGCCCGCTGGTGCGGGTTCTCGCCGTAGGACAGGTCCGAGACCTTCTCGTAGGCGCGGATGTGCAGCGGCGGGAAGTCCTCGGACTTCTCGGCGAACCAGCGCGCGATCGCGGTGTCGTAGCGCGCCGTGTAGGCGAACGCCTCGGCGGCGAGCGACTCGCGCGTCGACGTCGACAGCAGCCCGTCGCTCGTGCGCAGCTCGTCGAGCACGGCGTCGTAGGACTCGGGGCTCGTCACGACGACCGCGTAGGCGTGGTTCTTGGCGGCCGCGCGGATCATCGTCGGGCCGCCGATGTCGATGTTCTCGATGATCTCGGCCTCGCTGACGCCGCGCCGACCGGCCGTGCTCTCGAACGGGTAGAGGTTGACGCACACGAGGTCGACCTCCTCGATGTTGTGCTCGGCGATCGCGTCGACGTGCTCGGCGTCCGAGCGCACGGCGAGCAGGCCCGCGTACAGCCGCGGGTGGAGCGTCTTGACGCGGCCGTCCATGATCTCCGGAAAGCCGGTGAAGTCCTCGACGGAGCGGACCTTGAGCCCGGCATCGTCCAGCCCGCGCGCCGTCCCGCCGGTCGAGACGAGCTCGATGCCCAGGCCGGCCAGCCCGCGGGCGAACTCGACGATCCCGCGCTTGTCGGACACCGACAGCAGCGCGCGCCGCACCCGCACGCCGCCTGGCTGGGTGAGCGTCTCCGTGCCCTCGTCGGCAGCGCTGTCGGGATCTTCGGCGATCCGGCGAGGATAACGGCCGGAGGCTCTCAGCAAACCCTGAATGTCCGGAAGTCCGACGGCTCGGAGGTCGTGGTCTACGTCGGCGCGAACTTCAAGGTCACCGGCACCGAAGCGCACGGGCCGCGCTGACTCAGTCGTCGATCACGACACGACGGGGATTGTCCGGGTCGCGGCTCACCGCGCCCCGGGCGATCAACCGTACGGCCTCGGGCAGCACCCAGTGCTCGAGCGGGCGCAGGTGCTCGTGGACCTTGTCGGGGTCGTCGGCGTTGAGAAACTCGATCGCTTTCTGCAGGATGACCGGGCCGGTGTCGACGCCGCCGTCGTCCTCGACGAAGTGCACGGTGACGCCGAACATCTTCACCCCGTAGTCGATCGCCTGCTCGATCGCCCGCACGCCGGGAAACGCCGGCAGCAGCGACGGGTGCACGTTGATGACCGCGCCCGGGAAGCGCTGCAGGAACGCGCTCGTCAGGATCGCCATGTAGCCGGCGAGCACGACGAGCTGCACGCCGCGTTCGGTCAGCCAGGCGGCGATCGCGGCGTCGCGCGACGCGCGGTCGGGATGCTCGACGAGCTCGAAGACCGCGGTCTCGACGCCCGCCTCGGCAGCGCGCTCCAGCGCCCGCGCCGCCGGCTTGTCGGCCGCGACGGCGACGACCTGCGCCTCGTGCCCGTGCACCGTGTCGAGCAGCGCCTGCAGGTTCGTGCCTTCGCCCGAGGCGAGGACGCCGATGCGTAGCGGCTCGGCCATCGTCAGGCCGCGGCGCGCGCGACCGGCACCGACTGGAGCTTCGGGTACGCGCCGCCCGTCGACCGCAGCCGCCCGGCAGCGATCAGCTCGTCGACCCGGCCGAGCACCTGCTTGGCGGTCAGGTGGTCGAACGTGCCGTAGTCGGGAAGCCCGTCGTAGGCGTTCTTGATGAGGGCCTTCGAGCGCCCGCCGCGCAGGATCTCCACCGTGCGCGTTCGCCCCACGGCCGGCTCCGCGGACTCGACGACCGACACGATCGCTGCGTCGAGGTCGCCCGGCGCGGCGGCGCGCGCGGCGCCGCCCGATCC
>JBOGYT010000261.1:0-2600 GCA_050696955.1 Solirubrobacteraceae bacterium
GTCGTGCAGTGTTTTGTAGAGCGCCCCGCGGGTGGTGTCGAGGCGCTCGGCGAGGACGTCGATCGGCACACCGTTGACGGCCAGCGCGACGAGCACTTCGCGCTGGTGCGCCGTCAGGTGCTGTTCGATGCCCCGCGCGATCGTCCGCAGCAGCTCGGCGGTCTCGAGATCGTCCTGCATGGCGCGGCCGGGGAAATCGGCGTCGAGCGGGAGCTCGCGATCGCGCCACGCGCGGCGGCGGGTCTTGGCCGCCGCCTCGTAGAGGGCGAACTTGTAGGCCCAGGTCGTGAAGCGGCTGTCGCCGCGAAAGTCGCCGAGCTTGGCCAGCACCACGACGAGCGCGTCGCCGGCGGCCTGCTGGGCGAGGTCGTCGTGGTCGCCGCCGCGCAGGTGGGGCAGCGTGTGGCGTCGCCGCGAGACCTCGTGGCGCGCGGCGCGCAGCAGCAGCTCGTGCAGCCGCGACACGGCGCGGTCGCGGTCGCGGCCCGTGCCAGCCAGCGCATCGAGCCACTGCCGCGAGCTCGCGTCCAGAGCGCCGGGCGGCGCGGCGGGCTCCGAAGTCGCCCGTCCGACCGTGTCAGCGGCCGGCGGCTTCAACATGCGGGCACCGGCTCGTCGATCGGAGCGAGGATCCGAGCGGCGAGCCCGG
The DNA here is from genome assembly GCA_050696955.1 of Solirubrobacteraceae bacterium. GTDB lineage: Bacteria > Actinomycetota > Thermoleophilia > Solirubrobacterales > Solirubrobacteraceae > CADCVQ01. The sequence continues at coordinate 650 of JBOGYT010000261.1, forward strand.
GCGGGCACCCGCGGTCGAGCAGGGTGAGGAGCTCGTGCAGGTCAACGGCCTCGTCCTGCGTCAGCCGGGTCGCGAGCGATGCTTCGAAGCCCGCCGCCATCAGCCGCCGCCGGCGCCACTCGCCGAGCGCGAGCCGCGGCGCGGGGATGGGCATGTGTGTGCCTGTGTGCCTCATCGCTGCCATGAGTGTCGTGCAGGGCGCGGTTCTTACCTCACGCTGTGGCGAGCGAGAGGAATTCCTGACGCGTGCGGGCATCGTCGCGCAGCAGCCCCAGCAGCGCCGAGGTCGTCGTGCGCGTGCCAACCTTCTGCACGCCGCGCAGCGACATGCAGAGGTGCTCGGCTTCGATGACGACGCCGACGCCCTTGGGGAGCAGGTGCTCCTGCAGGCAGCCGGCGACCTGCATCGTCAGGCGCTCCTGGAGCTGCAGCTCGCGCGCGTACAGCTCGACGACGCGCGCGAGCTTCGACAAGCCCGCGATCCGCTCGCCGGGCAGGTAGGCGACGTGCGCGACGCCGTGAAACGGGAGCAGATGGTGCATGCACAGGGAGTGAAACGGGATGTCGCGCACGACGACGAGCTCGTCGTAGCCCGCCTCGTTGGGAAACGTCGTCAGCGATACCGGCTCGTGCGTCAGCAACTCCGCGAAGGCCGCGGCGACGCGGCGCGGCGTCTCACGCAACCCGGGGTCGCCGACGTCGCGGCCGAGCGCGCCGAGCAGATCGCGGACCGCCCGCTCGGCGCCGGCGATATCGATGCCCGCCGGCGCGCCGTGCTCCAGCACGCCGTCGGCGTGGACCGCGGCCAGGTGCGCGCTCATCCGCACAGCGGCCGGTCGTACGCCGCGGCCAGGCGGCCGAGCGTCAGGGCGCCGAGCATGAGCCCGAAGTCGCGCAGCGCGACGTCGTAGAAGCCCGAGTACGTGAGCAGGCTGACGATGATGCCTCCCAGCCACGCCGCCACGATGTAGGCGCCATAGCGCGGCGTGAAGGCGACGATGACGCCGGCGAGGATCTCGACCCCGCCGACGACGTACATGAGGTCCTGCCCGGAGCCGGGCACGATGTCGTTGATCCACGGGGCCAGATAGACCGGCCAGTCGACCATGACAGTGAAGAACTTGTCCAGCCCGAACGCGATCGGCGCGACCGTGAACGCGACGCGCATGATCGCGAAGGCCTGGTAGCGCGGGTCGCGCAGGTCGGCGGGCGCGGCGACTGTTCCGGAGCCGTTCGCCGACGGCGTGTGCCCCTGGCGGGGGCGGGGGATCGTGACGGCCATGGGAGCCTCCTCGTTCGTCGTGGCCCGCTTCAGTGCGGCACGACAGTAGGTGTCCCAATGGCGCGAGTCCTTACGCGCCCCCGCTCAGACGGCGGTCAGGCGGGCGGACGGCGCTTGCGATCACGGCGCTCGGCGGCCTCGCGCTTGAGGTCGGCCTGCGTGTTCCGCGCCAACGCCAGGCGCCGCATGCGGCGGTCGTCGGCGCTCTCCCGTTTGACTGGAGCGAAGGCCGGTCGCTTGGGTCGGGGTTGTGCGTCTGGCCGTCGTTGCTCGGCCATTGGATCCTCCGTGCTGCGACTCGTGTCGCGTCCGGGACGTCGGAGAATTCAGGATGGCGCTGCGCGCGCTACGTGCGGCGTCAGGCTCAATCCTCCCTGACCACCCACCGTAGCAGCCGCCTGCAGACGCACCCGACGCACGTTGAAGTTGGCGTGCGCGCCGGCGACGGGCGTGGTACATGACCGACCGATGGAGCCCAGGCGCTTCAAGGACCGCGCCGAGGCGGGCCGCCTGCTCGCGCAGCGCATGAGCGAGTACCGCGGCCGACGACGTCATCGTTGCGCCGCCGCGCGGTGGCGTGCCGGTCGCCGTCGAGATCGCACGCGCGCTCGAGGTGCCGCTGCCGAACGCAAGCACAGGCGCCCCCGCAGGCAGGGGCCGAGCACGCGG
>JBOGYT010000262.1:0-8936 GCA_050696955.1 Solirubrobacteraceae bacterium
GGAGCAGGCGGCTGCGCCGCAACCGGCGGCGGCGCTGGAACGGGCGGCGGGGCAAGCGGCGCCTCGGTGTCCGGCTCCTCGAAGTCCGGCGGGACCCCGACCACCGGCTCGCTGCCGTCGGGCGGCGGCGAGGTCTCGTCGGTTGGGTCCGGATCGGCATCGACGTCGACGGGACCCGTGGTCACGGGCGCGGACCCGGGCGCGCCGGTGACGGTGCCGGCCAAGGCCGGTGAGACGGATCCGATCGGCGTGAGACCGCTGACGACAGCCGCCACCACGGCCGCCCGTCGAGCGACCCCGGAAGAGGTCTCGGTGCTGGCGAGCACCCGTCCCCGGCAGTGTGGACAGTCCGGCCGGTAGGGCAGGAACCCCGCGCGATCGTGAGCTACGAGGTGCTGATCGAGCGAAGCGAACACCGTGCTCTCCCCTCACCCCCGCGGCGCTGTTCGGTCTTCGTCATCGCTCGGCCATCGCGTTCATCGGACGTATTCGGTGTTGGCGAGCACGCCGCCGCGGACGCGGCCGACTTCGTGCACGTGGCCGTGGACCGGCGACATGAGGCCCAGGCGACGCTGGGTCACGACGAGAATCCAGCGTCCGTCAGGCGACCAGTCCGCCGGGATCCACGAGGTCTTGAACGTGCGCCGCCCGCCGTCGCCGCCTACGATCGCGACCGCCTCCGAGCCCGCGCCCCTGCCCGCGACCCACATGTCGCCGCCCGCGTTGGCGTCAAACGTGTAGATCTCTTGCAGACCCGGTTCGATCACGCGGCGCCGCGGACCGTTCGGATCGACGATGATCCGCCGCCCCCCGGAGCGCGCGACTGCCAGCTCACCGCGCGGCGTCCAGCTCACGGTGAGCTCCTGCTTCGCCGAGTACGCGACCCGCTTCGCGCGACCGTCGAGTCGTGCGACGTAGACGCGCGAGCCGACGACGTCACCATCGTCGTCGTACCGCGGCCGGCTGTACGCGACGCGGCCGTCGCGTGAGGCACTTGGGGCATGCCCGAAGGAATCGATCTGCCGACCCGGGAGCACCGGGCCGCCTCCCAGATCCAGCGCGGCGACGCGATCGGGCCCATCCGGCGCGTAGGAGACCGCGACGCCCGCCTCGCTGGCCCCGATGATCGAGATCCGCGCGCCGGTCGTCAGCCGCCGCGCCGATGCCATCGGGCCCCGCACCCGGTACAGATCGGCATCGAGATCCGTCGGGCCGACGGCCAGATACAGCGTCCCCGGCACCCCCTCGCCCGTGAACCGTGGAGCGCCCGGCTTCGGATTCGTATGTGCGTCGGGGTCGGGACCGTCGTCGCCGCCGCACGCCGCGAGGCCCGCACACAGCGTGCACGCGAGCACCACGGCGGCGAACGTCGTCAGCTTCACGTGCATCCGGTCGACCGGCGGTAGCGCTCAGCTCGCATCCTCGCAGCCCCCGAAGACCCGCCCACAGTGGTAGTAGACCACGGCTTCGACGGCGAACGTCGGGGTCCTGGCACGCTCCGGAAGCTCCCATAGCGCATGGCCGACGTTGCCCTGATAGCCGGTCGACCCGGCGTACACCGACGGGCCGGACCGCCCGTCCCACTCGGCGTTGACCTGATTGAACTTGAACCTGCCAAACGTGTCTGCGGTCGCCGCCTTGTGGTGGCCTTGGCGGCCCGCAAGCCTGTCCTGCGGGTTCAAGCCGGTGAGCGTCGCGCTAACCGTGACAGGAGCCTTGCCGACCTCGAAGGTCATGCTCGCGTCCGCATGCGACTGGTCTGTGCCGGTGTCCCACGTGCGGTCGATGAGCCGCGGCTTCTGCGTGCGCAGGCTCATGATCGTGATGGCGTTGTCCAGGCGGTTGCCGCCCTTCGACGACGCGCCGCCGGCGGAGCACATCTCGAGTTGTTTCGTGTACCGCGTCCGTGACTCACCGTATTTGCGCGCCTTGCTCTGCTTGTACATGAAGTACGCGTAGAGGATGTAGTACGCCGGGTTGTCGTCGCCCCTGTGCGTCGATCCGAGGTACTTGAAGCCTTTGCGCATCCCATCCGGCTCGCAGTCGGCCGATCCGGCCTCACGAGCGGTCATGGGTGACCGCGGACCGAGCGACAGCCTGCGCGACGAGCGCACCTGTCCCCGCGAAGAGAGGACCTGATGGGTCGCGGTACGTCCGCCGGCCGCCAGCCGATCTGTGTCGACGACGCCGATCGTGCTGGCGTAGCTCGCGCGCATCGTGTCCACGCCCTGCGGCTGACCGGCATCCGAGGCCGTCGCTCCGGCGAGCATCATCCCCGCCGCGAGCGCCGGCGCGACAGCGGCCGAATGTGCCCTGCGTCCCAGCGTCCCAACCTCCCGATCCGTTCCCAGGTACAGATCCCCGTGCGCCGGACACTAGCACCGCGCCACGCGGTCCTCGAATATTCAGTGCGGTCGACCCGCTCGCGGAGACGACCCTAGGCGCCGCTTCGACGCCCGAGGACGACCGGCGGCGCGATCAGCATCGGCTCGATCTCGTCCGCGGCTCCCGGCGCCCGGAAGTGATAGCCCTGGCCGTACCGGCAGCCGAGCGCCAGCAGGAGGTTGCGCTGCTGCTCGCTCTCGATGCCCTCGGCGACGATCTGCAGCTTGAAGGACTCGCCGAGGTCGATGATCGCCTTCGCCAGCGTGGAGTCGCCGTTGGCGAGGTCGTCGACGAACGCCTTGTCGATCTTCAGGATGTCGATCGGGAAGCGCCGCAGGTAGTGCAGCGAGGAGTAGCCGGTGCCGAAGTCGTCGATCGCCAGCCTCGAGCCGAGGTTCTTCAGCGCGCGCAGGCACGCGATCGCCCCCGGGACGTCCTCCATGATGGCCGTCTCCGTGATCTCGAGCACGAGCGTCGACGGCGGGAGCTGGGACTCCTCGAGCGCCGCGGCGACGTCGTCGGCGATTCCGGGGGACTGCAGCTGACGCGGTGAGAGGTTGACCGCGAGCTCCAGCGGCCGCCACCCCTGCCAGCGCGCCACCTGCCGGCAGGCCTCGCGGAGAATCCAGCGGCCGAGCTCGGACATGAGCTGCGACTCCTCGGCGAGCGGGATGAACGCCGACGGCGGGACGAGCCCGCGCGTCGGATGACGCCACCGCACGAGCGCCTCGACGCCGATGACCTCCGCGTCGCTCAGCCTCACGATCGGCTGGTAGTGCAGCTCGAGCTCATCGCGCTCGAGCACGCGCTGGAGGTCCGCTTCGAGCTCGGCCCGCTCGATGACCGCGGTCCGCATCGCCGGCTCGAAGACCGCGTAGCGCGCCTTGCCCTGCGCCTTCGCGCGGTACATCGCCATGTCGGCGTCACGGATGGCGTCGTCCGCGGCCCGGCCACCCACCGCGATTCCGATGCTCGCGTTGACGAAGACGTCGCGACCGGCGATCGACAGCGGCGCGCGCAGGGTCTTGAGGATGCGCATCGCGACCGTCTCGGCCGCCTCCCGGCCGCTGACCTGCTCGAGCAGGATCGCGAACTCGTCGCCGCCGAAGCGCGCGGCGGTGTCGCCCGGCCGTAGTGAGCTCGAGACCCGGGACGCGACCTCGATCAGCAGCTCGTCGCCGGCGGCATGACCGAGCGAGTCGTTGACGATCTTGAAGCGGTCGAGGTCCAAGAACAGGACGGCGGGCCCGGGCGCGCCCCGTCTGGAGCGATCCAACGCGCTCTCGAGCCGTTCCACGAACAGCGCCCGGTTGGGCAGATCGGTCAGGCCGTCGTGGTAGGCGTGATGCAGCGCCTCGGTGACCATCTTGGCGTCGGTGAGCGCGAGGCTCGCGTGCTCGGCGAACGCCATGAGCATCTCCTGCGCATCGGGGCCGTAGCGCCGCTCGAGACGGCGCGTCGCGACGACGAGACTGCCCACGACCCGCCCCTTCTCGCGCACCGGCGCCGCCATCGCGACCTGCAGGTCGTCGCCCGCGAAGAGCGGGATCGCGTCCGCGGATTCGGAGTAGTTGTCGATGATCACCAGGCCGTCCTCCCTAATCGCCCGGCCGCCCGCGCCTTCGCCGATGCGACCGCGCTTGATGTGCGCGAGCTGCCTCGGGCTGATGCCCACGGACGACACGAGCACGGTGGATTGCGGCTCGTGCGGATTGATGAGGCGCAGCCCGACGACCTCGTCGCCGATCATCTCGGCGGCGCCCTGGACGACCGCGTCGAGGACGTCATGGGGCTCGACGCGCCGCACGATCATGCGCTGGAGCGTCGACAGCCGCTCGAGCAGATGCTGGCGCTGCAGCATGCGCAGCGTCAGCGACAGCACGCGCGCCATCCCGCGTAGGAGGTCTCGTTCCTCGCGCGTGAACTCCTCGCAGCCGGCCCGCGCGATGACGAACTGGCCCGGCGTGTCCTCGAAGTCGACCGGGACCGCCAGCGCGCGGCACGTGCCGAGGCCCGGAAGCTCGCATGCCGCCTCGGGACTGGCGGCGAACTGCGCGATCTCGTCCGCGGGCACATCCTCCGCGGGGTAGCCGATCGCCGCGACGACCGAGCCGCCGCGCAGGACCGCCGCCAACTCGGCTTCCAGTACCTCAGCCGCCCGCTCGACCGCGCCGTGGATCGCGCAGACATCGTCCGTGAAGGAGGACACGAGCGCGAGGAACTCGGCCAGCTGCTGGGTCGACCAGCTCTCGGCGCCGACGGACACGCGCGTCAGCCGAGTGCGAGGACGACGAGCGTCTGGTTGTGAAAGCCCGACACGCCGCGAGTGCGAGCGATCTCGCCGTACGTGTAGAACCCGGCGACCGGTGCGCCGCCGGCCCGCGCGGCGACGTGCGCGACCTCCGTGGCGATGCCGTCCCCGAGGACGCCGCGGCGAGCGATGCAGTCAAAGGCGATCATGCCGATCGGGTCGCGCCCGCCGAGCGGGCTCAGCGCGTCGGCGCAGGCGGCGTCCGTGGCCGCCAAGACCGACGCGTCGTCGCCTTCCATGAACCACGCGAGGCCGCCCTGCGGCACCTGCGCGATGCACCCGAGCGATCGCTCGGTGAAGTCGGCGTCGCCGACGAAGCGGACGTGCTCCTCGCCGCTGCGGCGAGCGAGGCCGAGCGGGTGCATCAGCGCGAAGCGGGTAAAGGCCGCGGCATCGACGTGGGCCTCGGCCGGGGCGTCGAGACGCTCGAGGTAGACGTCGAGCGCCGGCTGGTTGTCGAGCATGTGCACGCGGTTGCCCTCGCTGCGCGTGACGAGCATGGGCTCCCCCACGCGGCGCCAGCCGTGGCGAACGCCGATGCCCAGCGGCGCATCGGAGCCGATGGCAGCGGAGACGACGGCGTTGGACAGGACCCGGCCGCCGTAGAGCTGGTAGGTCGCGTGCATCTTCAGGTCGTCGCCGGCGCAGCCACCGACGAGCGGCACGGCGGCTCCGACGACCCCGTACACGCCGCGCACGATCTCCTGCTGGTCGCCGGCAAGGCCGTCCGACAGCAGCATGAGGACGCCGTGCGGATCGTCGTCGAGCCCTTTCGCCGCGGTCGCGACCTCCGCCCCGGCCTCGCGCAGGCGGTCGGAGACATCGATCGCGGCACTCGTGCGGACGTTGAAGCCCGGGCCGCCGAGCGCGGTGACGACGACGCTCGCATCGCCCGGGCCGTCGGTGGCGATCTCGCCCGCCGTCGAGCAGCCGATGAGCGGGACGTCACCGGAGCGCTCGCGGATGCCGGTCAGCAGCGCGTCGAGATCGTATGCGTCCGAGCAGAAGACGATGAGCAGCTTCGCGTCGTCGGACTGCATGGCCTCCGCGGCGGCCTGACGGCCGGCGGCGATGGCGTTCTCGTCGCTCGAGCGCCCGACGGCGAGCCAGCGCCGCACGGGCGGTACCGAGCCGTCTGCGGCGTGAGCAGCGTCCATGACTCATGCATCGACGGCTTACGTCCGCCGTGTGAGGCCGACTGGACGCTTTCGGCGGGTGTCGCGAGGCCGGTTAGAACCTCGGAGCTCCGCCGCAACCGGCGGAACCTAGACGGCGGAGACGGCCTCTTCGTCGGCGACCCGGAACGAGGAGCCGCAGCCGCAGGCCGCGACGACGTTCGGGTTGTTCACCTGGAAGCCGGCGCCCTGGAGGGAGTCGACGTAGTCGATCACCGAGCCGTGCACGTACGGGAGGCTCGGCTTGTCGACGTAGACCTTCAGGCCCTGGGACTCGAACTCGGCGTCCCCGTCCTTCTTGGAGTCGAACGCGAGGTTGTACTGGAAGCCCGAGCAGCCGCCGCCCTTGACGCCGACGCGCAGACCGGCCGACGACGGGTCGGCGCCCTGAGACGTGAGGAACTCGTGGACCTTTTCGGCGCCCTTGTCGGTGATCGTGATCATGTGTGCTGCTCCCGGCGTTGTTTGACTGCTGTATCGGCCAAAGCTTTACGAAGTGTAGCGGTCGCTAGGCTGTGGTCCAGATGCCCAGCGCAGACGACGTGAAGACCCGTATCGAAGCCGCCATCCCCGGTGCCGAGGCAGACGTGGAGACGGCCGACGAGGTGCATTTCAGCGCCACCGTGCGCGCAACCGCGTTCTACGGCCTGAGCCGCGTGCAGCAGCACCGGCTCGTCATGGACGTGTTCGGCGACGAGCTGGGCGGCTCCATCCACGCCCTCGCCCTCAAGACGGAGGTCCCATGAGCGACAACCCCATCCGCGACGCGATCGCCGAGGCGATCTCGTCGAACGACATCATCCTCTTCATGAAGGGCACGCCCGCTGCCCCGGCGTGCGGCTTCTCGGCCCGCACGGTCGCGATGCTCGAGGCTCTCGAGACGCCGTTCGCGGCGGTCGACGTCCTGCCCGACCCGCGCATCCGCCAGGAGCTCTCGGCGCTGTCGAACTGGCCGACGATCCCGCAGCTCTTCCACAGCGGCGAGCTCATCGGTGGTTGCGACATCGTCACCGAGATGTACGAGTCCGGCGAGCTCGCGGACACGCTCGGCGTGCAGCCGCCGGCCGATGCGCCCGATGACGCGCCCGCCGGCGCCGGTCCGGCACCCGCCCCGCTCGGCATCGAGAACCGCCTCTGATCAGCGGCGTACCCGGATCCGCACCCGCGCGCTGCCGCTGACGCGCAGCGCCGGGTTGCGGTACAGCTGGCGGGTCGTGCCGGCCAGCGTCGCCTCGACGCCGTTGGAACGGCGCAGCGACAGGAACGCGTCGCGGATCTCCTCCAGGCTCTCCGGACCTGGGGCGTCCGGATCCTCCTCTTCTTCGTCCTCGAAGACGATGCTCAGCGAGCCTTCCTCGAACGGATCGCCGCCGAGGTCGCCCGGCGTGCCGGTGAGGCGCAGCGTACGGCGGCCGGGCTTCATCGCGCGCGGGACGCGCATGCGGAGCCTGAGCGTCGATCGGCGTCCGGTGGCGACATGGCGCAGGCGCACGCGCAGCGTCACCCTCTTGCCCCGGCGAGCCTTGCCGTGGACGGTGGCGCCGGTCATGAACGCCTGGCGCACGCCGCGCCGCACCCGGATGCCGACCTCGACGCTCGTCAGGTGCAGGACACCGAAACGGAACCCGCTCAGCAGCCGCATGGCCTCGCCGATGTCCGCGACGAGCGCCCCGGCGAACGCGTTGGGCTCGGTGCCGTCGACCGTATAGACGTGGCAGATCCGCATCTTGTCGGGCAGCTCCCGCGCGCGGACCGTGATGCACATGTCACCGCTCTGGCGCGCCGGGCCGCCCCGCAGCACGCCGAGCACGGCCTCCACCACGGACGTGGTCGACACGAGATCCAGGATGGGCACACCAGCGGGCTCTCCGACGTCGGCCTCGTCGGCGACGCGGGTGAACATGCTGCGGATCCTGCCCGTGTCGAGATCGCGCGCCGTGACGCGCACCGGGAAGCCCGCCGGCAGACCGCCCATCCTGCCGGTGACCGCGGCAAGTCCGTCGCCGGTGACCGTGCCCTGGTCGTTGCCGGGCGAGGCGAGCTTGTAGGTCGAGACGTCGGACCCGACGTTCAGCGGCTGGTTGATGACCGTGTGCACGAACGCGTCCTGCAGGAACAGCGCGCGCCGACCCGCGCCCTCGAGCTCGTGGCCGAACATCCAGACGTTGCCGGCGTCGGCGTAGGCGAGGGTGCCGATGCCGCCAACCCCGATGTCGCCCGACGTGAGGCCGACCGAGATCGCCGCGCCGGGCACGAGCGGCTGCTTCGGAAATGCGCCGCGGGTGTTCGCGGCCGACGTGATGAGCGGCCGGCCGGCCTTCGCCGCCGCGCGCGAGAGCGCGGCGCCCAGCCGCGGATGCAGGCCGGCCACGGTGAGGGGTCCGGCGAGGCTGCGCGCGCCGATCGGGAGGCTGCGCCCCGCAGGCAGCGAGGACGGCGGGACGACCGGCGTGGCCAGCATCGCCTCGATCGGGCGCACGAGAACGGTCTTGCCGCCGTACTCGCCGATCGATTCGGAGATCGCGCCGATGTTGCGCCTCACCCCGTCGCTCCCGGTGCAGTAGACCGGCGAGCCCGAGAAACCGGGACCCACGCCGGTGGCGTCGACGGCGGGACCCGACACGCGCACGAGGATGCGCGCGTCGTCGCGGCGTGGGGTGTCGAGGACGTCGAGGATGCGGACGTTGAACGACGAGATCGTCGTGCCCCGCACGACGCTCAGGCCGGTGCACAGGGCGCCGGGCGTGACGTCGCTGAGCGTCATGATCGGCGCCGCCGCCTGAGCGGTGGCCGGCGCGATCAGCGCGGCCATGACGGCGGCGATGAGCAGGCGGCGCATCGAGCCGGGCACAGTAGCATCGCGCCATGGCCGCGTCAGCAACATCGCTGCCCGTTGCCGCGCTGCGCTGGGACGGCCGGCGCCTACAGATCCTCGACCAGACACTGCTGCCCGCGCACGAGGAGTGGCTCGAGCTCCGCGGCGCCGCGGACACGGCCGCCGCGATCGCGCGTCTGGCGATCCGGGGGGCACCGAACATCGGGATCGCGGCGGCGTACGGGCTCGC
>JBOGYT010000263.1:0-10555 GCA_050696955.1 Solirubrobacteraceae bacterium
CGCCCGGCGCTCGCGCTCGGCCTCGGCCTCGGTCATCGGCTCGGCGAAGCGCCGTCGCCTGTACTGCGTCGCGTCGACGAGCGCACGGCGCGTGGCGGTCAGGCTCCGCTCGCGCGGGGCCGCGATCGGGCCGGGGTCGTCCTCGACGAGCTCCAGCGCGCCCGCCAGCGCGCGCCGCAGCGTCCCGACGCTGATCCGCGCGTCGGGGTCGGGCTGGACGGCCGTGTCGATCGCGCGGCACAGCTGGGCCGGCAGGTCGCGGCGCACCCGCTGCAGCGACGGGAGGCGCATGCCGACCCGGCGCGCGGTGGCCGCCGGGTTGCCCGCCCGGATCGGGTTGACGCCGGTGAGCGCCTCGTAGAGCACGACGCCCAGCGCGTAGACGTCGGCGGCGCCGGTGAGACGCTTGCCGCGCGCCTGCTCGGGCGCCATGTAGGCCATCGTCCCGATGACGTCTCCGGTGCGCGTCAGGACGTCGCCGTCGGCCATCCGCGCGATCCCGAAGTCGGTCAGCTTCGCCGCGCCGCCGCCCTCGTCGACCTGGTCTGGGCAGATGACGTTCGACGGCTTGACGTCGCGATGGATGACGCCGCGCGCATGCGCGTGCTCGAGCGCGTCGCAGAGCGTCACGCCGATCCGCAGCGCGGCGCGATCGGACAGCGCGCCGTCGCGCATGAGCTCGGCGAGCGTGCGCCCGACGACGAGCTCGGAGACGAGGTAGACGGCCTCGTCGTCGCGGCCCGATTCGTACAGCGCGACGATCCCCGGATGCGACAGGCGCGCCGCCGCCAGCGCCTCGCGCTCGCCGCGGCCGTCGGGATCGAGCTCGATCGCGATGCGCTTGACGGCCACGTCGCGCTCGAGGTGCTCGTCGCGCGCCAGGTGCACGACGCCCATGCCACCGGCCCCGAGCCGGCGCTGGAGGCGGTAGCGGTCGAGGACGAGCTCGCCCGTGAGGGCGGCAGGGGCGGGCGTGCGGACGTGGTTCACCGGCTCAGATTTCGTCGTGCTCAACGCGCGATCCTTGCGCGCCGAGGCAGGAAACTGGGCGCTGGCAGGAAAGTTGCACCGCGACGGCCCTCGCGTGCGCCGGGTCATACTGCCCATTCGCGATCTCGCCAAGGAGCGGATCCCCTGTCTTTCTTCGACGACGACGAGCCTCCGACCCGCACGCGGCCGCGCAGGCCGAGCACGAGCGCGCCGTCGCTCGGGCCGGCCGACCCGCAGCAGCTCCTGGTGCGCCGCGCGGTGGCCGCCGGCATCGGCCTGTTCGTCATCGTGCTGCTCGTCGTCGGCGTCCGCGGCTGCCTGAACAACCGCAAGGAGCAGGCGCTCAAGGACTACAACCGCGACGTCGCGAACCTCGTCCAGCAGGCCGACGACAACACCGACGACTTCTTCCAGACGCTGTCCACCGGCGGCTCGTCGCCCGGCGACCTGCAGACGCAGATCAACGGGCTGCGCCAGAACGCGGAGACGCACACGAGCCGCGCGGTCAAGCTCGACGTGCCGGGCGAGATGCTGCCGGCCCAGCGCAACTTCGTGCTCACGCTGGCGCTCGTGCAGGAGGCGATCGGCAAGGTCGCCGAGAGGCTCCCCAGCGCGCTTGGCAGCGAGGCGACGGTCGCCGAGACCGCCGTCAAGTCGATCGCCGGCGAGATGCAGGCGTTCACGGCCGCCGACGTCGTCTACACGCGCCGGGTCGCGGCGATCATCCAGCAGGTCCTCACCAAGGAGGAGATCGGCGGGCAGGTGATCCAGCGCTCGAGCTTCCAGCAGAACCTCGGCTGGCTGGATCCGGACATCGTCGCGCGCCGCATCGGCTCGGAGGCCGGCCGCGGGGCGGGCGGCGGCGCGACGCGCGAACCGGCGCCGGGCACGCACGGCCACGGGCTCGTCAGCGTCGCCGTCGGCGACAAGGCCCTGGTCGCGGGTGGCGCCCCGAATCGCATACCGGCGAGCTCGAGTCTCGCCTTCCGCGTCGTCATCGCCAACCAGGGCGAGAACATCGAGACCGACGTCCGCGTTCGCGTGCGCATCACCGGACCCGGCAAGACGATCACCGCGCAGAAGACCGTCGACGAGACGCGTCCGGGCACGAACGCCGAGGTCTCCGTCCCGCTCCGCCAGGCGCCGCCGATCGGCGAAGCGGTGCGGATCATCGTGGAGGTCCGGCCGGTGCCGGGCGAGCAGAAGACCGACAACAACACCCAGACCTACACGGCGCTCTTCACGCGCTGACCGTTCCCGCGCACCGGCTACCGTTTCCGGCACATGGGCTCTGAGCTGACCACGACGGTGGGGATCGTTGCGCTCGCCGCGGGCGCGGTCGCGCTCATCGCCGTCGCGCTGGCCGCGTCCTTGTTCGTCCAGCTGCGCAAGGTGCGCGCCGACCAGCGCGCGGTGCTCGGCGATCAGGAGGCGCAGGACCTCGTCTCCCACGCCGCCGCGCTCGAGGCGTCCTTCCGCTCGCTGCACGAGCACATCACCGGCGTCGCCGAGCGCCTGGACGGCCGGCTCGGCACGGTCGAGGCGCGGCTGGACGGCGCCATCGCCCACTGCGGCCTCATCCGCTACGACGCCTACAACGAGATGTCGGGCCGCCAGTCGACATCGATCGCGCTGCTCGACAGCTCGCGCTCGGGCGTCGTGCTGTCCTCGATCCACCACCGTGACCAGGCGCGCCTGTATGCGAAGCAGATCTCCGCGGGCAAGGGCGAGCTGAAGCTCTCGCCCGAGGAGGAGGAAGCGCTACGCCTCGCGCTTGCGTCCTGATGCGCCTCGGCTACCTCGGGCCGGAAGGGACGTTCTCCGAGGAGGCCGTTCGCTCGTCGCCGGACGCGACCGGCGCGGAGCTTGTCGCCCTGCCCACCGTGCGCGACACGGTGCTCGCGGTGCACGACGGCACGGTCGATCGCGCGGTCGTCCCGATCGAGAACTCGCTCGAGGGACCGGTGGGGGTGACGCTCGACACGCTCGCCTCGAGCGACACGGACGTCGTCATCGTCGGTGAGGTCGTGGTCGGGGTGTCGCCGTGCCTCATCGCGCGCGATGACCTCGCCCTGGCGGCGATCGAGCGGGTCGTGTCGCATCCGCAGGCGACCTCGCAGTGCGCGCGCTTCCTGCACGAGCACCTCCCGGGAGCCGTCGTGGCGACGGCCGCTTCGACCGCCGAGGCGGTGCGGATGATCGTCGCCGAGCCCGCGCCGTGGGCGGCGCTCGGCACCCGCCGCGCCGCCGAGCTCTACGGCGGGTACGTGCTCGCCGAGGAGGTCGAGGACGAGCCCGGCAACCAGACGCGCTTCGTCTGGATCGCGCGCGACGGAGCGCCGCTGCAGCCGGGGCAGCCGGCCAAGACGTCGCTCGTCTTCCAGGGCGCGGGCGATACGAGCCCCGGCTGGCTCGTGCGCTGCCTGTCGGAGTTCGCGTTTCGCGGCGTGAACCTCACGAAGATCGAGTCGCGCCCCCAGCGCGCGCGGCTCGGGCACTACCGCTTCTTCGTCGACTGCGAGGGGGACGCGGACAGCGACGCCGTCGCCGACGCGATCGCCGGGCTGCAGAAGCACTGTGACGCGGTGAAGGTTCTCGGCTCCTACGCCACGGCTGACGGGGTCCCTGGTTAGACTTCCGCGACCATCATGGCGACCCAGGCCCCGCCACCAGGACCAGCTGGGTTCGCGCCGCATCCGGAGCACCGGCGGCGCGGGCGTGACTCTGGCCGTGTGCTCGTCCTGAACGCCACGTATGAGCCGATCAACGTGTGCACCGTGCGCCGGGCGGCCGTGCTGCTGCTCAAGGAGAAGGCCGAGATCGTGGAGCACTCGAGCTTCGAGCTGCGCTCCGAGCGCTCGACGATCCCACGGCCGATCGTCATCCGCCTGGTGGCGTACGTGAAGGTCCCGCGCGACACGCACCGGCGCAAGATCACGCGCCGCGCCGTCTTCGCCCGCGACGGCTGGACGTGCCAGTACTGCGGCGCGCGCGCGAACCTCACGGTCGATCACGTCATCCCGCGCTCGAAGGGCGGGCCCTCGACGTGGGAGAACATCGTCGCCTCGTGCGCGCCCTGCAACCGGCGCAAGGGCGACAACCTGCCGCAGAAGGTCGGCATGCACCCGCGCCACCCGCCGCGCATCCCGCACCCGCAGGTCTTCATCCACGTCGCCAGCCCGACGATTCCGGCGGCCTGGAAGCAGTGGCTGCCCGAAGCGGCCTGACAGTCTTCGCCGAGATCCCGCTCGCGAACCCGGCCTGCCTGGAGTTGCTCGGCTGGCAGGAGGACGAGGTCGTCGGGCGGACGACGGTAAAGGTCGGCTTCTGGGGCGCGCCCGGTCCCTGCGGTATGGCGGCAGCGGCGAGGTCGTGTCGAGCAAGGTGCGGATATCGCCCTTAGCGCGACATGAGGGCACGCCCGACGCGGACGGCCGACCCCAGGACGCCGCCCGAGGCGCGCCGCTGCTGAGCCCGGACGCACGAGAGGCGCCCCCGAGGGCGCCTCTCGCACAACCGCCTGACTGGAACTAGAGCCCGAGCTGGACGTGCTTCACCTCAGCCGGTGGGACCAGTCCGGCGTCCCGGCTCGGGGGTGGCCCGGTGTGGATTCGCTGGGCGGAGCCAGCCTTCCGACCTAGCGGCCGGTCACCTCCAGGGTCCCGTAAGAACTTGAGCTGATTCGGACCACCTCCTTTCTCTGGTCCGTGCAGGGTAGCGGACGACGACGACGGTCGTGACCCCGTTCTCAGCCTGGCGCGTCACCATCAGGCGCCGTGGGCGATGAGACGCCGGCGGCGTCCTCCTCGCCGTTGGCCGACTCGACGACGAGCGCGACCGCGGAGACGAGATCGTCCTCCTTCATGTTCATGACGCGGACGCCCTGCGCGAGGCGCCCGTAGCGGCTGATGCCCCGCACGGCGGTGCGCTGGACCATCCCGCTCTGGGAGATGAAGACGAGCTCCTCGTGCTCGCGTACGACGAGCGCGCCGGCGAGCGCGCCCTTCTCCTCGGTGAGCTTGATCGTGCCGACGCCCATCGCCCCCCGCTTCGTCTTGCGGTACTCGGCGATCGAGGTGCGCTTGCCGTAGCCGTTCTCGGTCACGACGAGCAGCTCCTGGTCGTCGCGCGCGACGTCCATGACGAGGACCTCGTTGTCGGGCTGGTCGACGTTCATGCCGCGCACGCCGGACGTGTCGCGCCCCATCGGACGCGCGTCGGCCTCGTTGAAGCGCACGGCCTGGCCCTTGCGCGAGACCATGAGGATGTCGTCCTGGCCGGTCGTGCGGCGGACGCTGACGAGCTCGTCGTCGTCGCGGACCTTGATCGCGATGATCCCGTCGGCCTTGATCGGCGTGTTGTAGGCCTCAAACTCGGTCTTCTTGACGATCCCGCGCTTGGTTGCGAAGACGACGTACCTGCCCTCGGTGAAGTCGCGCGTCGACAGCACCGACTGGATCCGCTCGCCGTCGCGCAGCGGCAGGACGTTGACGAGCGCGCGCCCCTTGGCCGTCCGCGACGCCTCGGGCAGCTCGTAGACCTTCGAGCGGTAGACCTTGCCGCGGTTGGAGAAGAACAGCAGGTAGTCGTGGCTCGAGCAGACGAAGAGGTGCTCGATGTAGTCGCCGTCCTTCATGTCCATCCCGGTCACGCCGCGCCCGCCGCGCTGCTGCGCGCGGTACGTCGTCAGCGGCAGCGACTTGATGTAGCCCGAGCGCGTGATCGTGATGACCATCTGCTGCTCGGCGATGAGGTCCTCGATGTCGATCTCATCCTCGGAGTCGGTGATGAGCGTGCGCCGCTCGTCGCCGAAGCGGTCGGCGATCTCCTCGAGCTCCTCCTTGATGATCGAGAACACCTTCGACTCGTCGCCGAGGATCGCGCGCAGCTCGCCGATCCGCTCGACCTTGTCGGCGTGCTCGGTCTTGATCGCGTCGGCCTCGAGCGCGGTGAGCTGCGACAGGCGCAGGTCGAGGATCGCCGACGCCTGGACCTCGGTCAGCGCGAAGCGCTCGACGAGCTGCTCGCGCGCCGACTCGCGGTCGCGCGACGCGCGGATCAGCTCGATGATCGCGTCGAGGTTGTCGAGCGCGATGAGCAGGCCCTCGAGCACGTGCACGCGGCGCTCGAGCACGCGCAGCTCGTGCTTCGTGCGGCGCACGATGATCTCGCGCTGGTGGTTGACGTAATGGCGGATGACGTCGCGCAGCGCGAGCGTGCGCGGCACGTTCTCGACGAGCGCGACCATGTTCACGCCGAACGTCGTCTGCAGCGACGTGTGCTTGTAGAGCTGGTTGAGGACGACGTCCGGGATCTCGTCGCGCTTGAGCTCGATGACGATCCGCATCCCGCCGCGCTCGGACGAGTGGTCCTCGAGGTTCGAGATCCCGGTGATCTTCTTCTCGATGACGAGGTCGCGGATCTTCACGAGCAGCCCGCTGTCGCCCCCCTTCTTGACCGCGTAGGGCAGCTCGGTGACGACGATCGCCTCCTTGCCGCGCCCGATGTCCTCGGTGTGCGCCTTGCCGCGCACGCGCACCCGCCCGCGCCCCGTCTCGTAGGCGTCGAGGATGCCGCCGCGGCCGAGGATGATGCCGCCGGTCGGGAAGTCCGGCCCCGGCATGTGGCGCATGAGCGCCGCGGTCCCGATCGCCGGGTCGTCGATGAACGCGATGACCGCGTCGACGACCTCGCGCAGGTTGTGCGGCGGGATGTTCGTCGCCATCCCGACGGCGATGCCCGACGAGCCGTTGACGAGCAGGTTCGGGAAGCGCGCCGGCAGCACGGTCGGCTCCTGCTTGCGCCCGTCGTAGTTCGGCACGAAGTCGACGGTGTCCGCGTCGAGGTCGCGCAGCATCTCCATCGCCATGCGCTCGAGGCGGGCCTCGTTGTACCTCATGGCGGCCGGCGGATCGTCGTCGATCGAGCCGAAGTTTCCCTGGCCGTCGACGAGCTCGTAGCGCATCGAGAAGTCCTGGGCGAGGCGGACGAGCGCGTCGTAGATCGCGCTGTCGCCGTGCGGGTGGTAGTTGCCCATGACGTCACCGACGATCGAGGCTGACTTACGGTAAGGCCGCGTCGGGCCGAGGCCGTTCTCGGACATCGAGAACAGCACCCGGCGGTGGACCGGCTTGAGCCCGTCGCGCACATCGGGCAGGGCCCGCCCGACGATGACGGACATCGCGTAGTCCAGGTACGCCGAGCGCATCTCGTCTTCGAGCGCGCGCGGCTCGATGTTCCCGCCGCTCAGTGTGTCGATCGATGCCATCCGTTACACGTCCAGGTTGGCGACGAGGCGCGCGTTGTCCTCGATGAACTGGCGGCGCGGCTCGACGGGGTCGCCCATGAGCATCGAGAAGATCAGGTCGGCCTGGGCGCCGTCCTCGATGGAGACCTGCGCCAGCGTGCGCATCGACGGGTCCATCGTCGTGTCGCGCAGCTGCGAGGCGTTCATCTCGCCCAGCCCCTTGAAGCGCTGCAGCGTGATCCCCTTCTGCGAGACAAGCAGGACGGCCTCGCGCAGCGCGTGGAAGGAGAGCGCGTCCTCGCTGGCGTCGCCGAGCTTGATGAGGAACGGCGCGTTGCCGGCCATCTCCGTCAGCTGCGCGTGGACACGGCTGAAGTTGCGGAAGTCCTGGGCCTCGAAGAGGCGCCTGGGGATCGCCAGCAGGCGCGCCAGCCCCGTCTTCGTCTCGACCGCGCGCACCATGAGGTTGACCTCGTCCTGCCGCACGAGCGTCGTCTCGTAGGGCGCGTTCTCGATCCCGTCGCGCTCGATGAGCTCGATCGCGGCCTCGACGCTCGCGACCTGCTCGTCCAGGACGCCCGACTCCTCGAGGAAGCCGACGGTGTCGTGGCCGTACTCCGCGCGCAGCGTCGACGACCAGCCCTCGTACTGCTTGAGCAGCCGCGAGAAGCGCTGCCAGCGCGCCTCGGTGAGCCTGAACTGCGTCCCGTGGCGGTCGAAGACCATCGTCTTCTCGAGCTTGTCGGAGAGCAGGATCTGCTCGAGCTCTGAGTCCTTCTCGATGTAACGCTCATGCGAGCCCTGCTTGAGCTTGTAGAGCGGCGGCTTGGCGATGTACACGTACCCATGCTCGATGAGCTCGGGCATTTCACGGAAAAGCAGCGTCAGCGCGAGTGTCCGGATATGCGCACCGTCGACGTCCGCGTCCGTCATCAAAATGATTTTGTGGTAGCGGGCCTTCTCGATGTCGAACTCGTCGCGCACGCCCGTGCCGATTGCCGTGATAAGCGCCTGGATCTCGACGTTCTTGAGAACCTTGTCGATGCGGCTCTTCTCGACGTTGAGGATCTTGCCGCGCAGCGGCAGGACGGCCTGGGTGTTGCGATCGCGGCCCTGCTTGGCCGAGCCGCCGGCGGAGTCGCCCTCGACGATGAACAGCTCGGCGAGCGACGGGTCCTTGACGGAGCAGTCGGCGAGCTTGCCCGGCAGCGTGGAGTTCTCCAGCGCGGACTTGCGCCGGGTGCGGTCGCGCGCCTTGCGCGCGGCGGCGCGCGCCTGCGACGCCTGGACGGCCTTGCGGATGATCGCGTTGCCCTCGGTGGGGTTCTCCTCGAGGAACTCGGTCAGCCGGTCGTAGACGATCGAGCGCACGAACCCCTCCATGCCGGGGTTGCCGAGCTTCGTCTTCGTCTGGCCCTCGAACTGCGGGTCGGTGAGCTTGGCGGAGATGACCGCGGTCAGGCCCTCGCGGACGTCCTCGCCGGTGAGGTTGTCGTCCTTCTCCTTCAGCAGGCCGCGCGCTCGCGCGTAGCGGTTCAGGACGGTCGTCAGCGCCGACCGGAAGCCGGACAGGTGCGTGCCGCCCTCGTGCGTGTTGATGTTGTTGGCAAACGAGAACACCGACTCCTGGTACGTCGTGTTCCACTGCATCGCGACCTCGACGGCACCCTCGTCGCTTGAGCCCTCGAAGTAGATGACCTTGCGGCCGATCGACTCCTTGTTGGCGTTGAGGTAGCGCACGAAGTCCTCGATGCCGCCGTCGTACTGAAACTCGGCCGAGCCGCCCTCGCCGCGCTCGTCGGCGATCGCGATCTTCAGGCCGCGCGTGAGAAACGCGGTCTCGCGCAGGCGCTGCTCGAGCACGGAGAAGTCGAAGTCGGTCGTCTCGAAGACCTCGGCGTCGGGGCGGAACGTGATCGTGGTGGCGGTCTGGGTCGTCGGCTCGCCCTGCTCGAGCGGCGCCTGCGGCACGCCGCGCTGGTACTCCTGGCGCCAGACGTGGCCGGCGCGGCGAATCTCGATCCACAGCTGCTCGGAGAGCGCGTTGACGACCGACACGCCGACGCCGTGCAGGCCGCCGGAGACCTTGTAGCCGCCGCCGTCGCCGAACTTGCCGCCCGCGTGCAGCACGGTGAGGACGACCTGCACGGCCGGCAGGCCCTCCTTCTCCATGACGTCCACCGGGATGCCGCGGCCGTCGTCGGCCACGGTCACGGAGTTGTCGGGGTGGATCGTGACGACGACCTCGTCGCAGTGGCCGGCGAGCGCCTCGTCGACGGAGTTGTCGACGACCTCGTAGACGAGGTGGTGCAGGCCGCGCACGCCGGTCGAGCCGATGTACATACCGGGGCGCTTGCGGACCGCCTCGAGACCCTCGAGGACGGTGATGTCCTGCGCGTCGTAGCCGGTCTGTCCGGTCTTGCCGTCGAGCCTGCCGTCGTCCTTCGCCAACTGATCCTCCGAACGTGAGAAAGCCCCGGGTCCGCGTCAGTCCAGGACGGGCCGGGGCCGGTGCTTCTGGTTGACGTAACTATACCAAAGACGGGTATGTGACCTTTGCCACGACCAGCAACAAAAGTCCTGCAAAATGGCTGTAAATCAGCCACCGCGATCATCCGTCGCGCGGCCGTTATCACGCGTCGGGCGACGGGTGGCGCCCGCGCGTCGCCACACAGCGCACGGCGCGCACGCGCTCGGCCCCGAGCGAGGCGTTGACCCTCTCCGCGAGAACGGGACCCATGAGGTCGATCTCCTGCATCCAGACGGCCGACGAGCACAGCACCGTGAGCGTCCCGTCGCGCTCCGACAGCGGGCTCGCCGCGCGCGCGATCGCCGGTCCCACGGCGCCCTCCCAGACCCGCTGCACGTCGGCCAGCAGCGTCGCCGGAGCGAGCGCGTCGGCGAGCGCCTCGACGGCCGGGCGCAGCGGGCGCAGGGCGCGCGGGCGCACCTACGCCGCCACCGCGTCGTGCAGCACGGCGCCGTCGGCGACCGCGAGCCGCGTGACCGCCGCCGAGTCGCCGCCCGGGACATGCGCGAGGTCGGTCGTCGTGATGATGCTCTGACCATCGCCGCCGAGCATCTCGGCGAGCAGCGCGCGCCGCTCGGGGTCCAGTTCGCTCATGACGTCGTCGAGCAGCATGAGCGGCGGCGAGTGGCGCGTCGCCGCCAGCGACGCGCGCTCCGCGAGCAGCAGGGCGAGCAGGGCGAGCCGCTGCTCGCCCTGGGAGCCGTACGCGCGCAGCTCCCGGCCGGCGCGCCCCAGCACGAGGTCGTCGCGGTGCGGCCCGTGGCCCGTGAAGCCGCGCTCGACGTCGC
>JBOGYT010000264.1:0-4393 GCA_050696955.1 Solirubrobacteraceae bacterium
GCGTCCTCAGTCGCGGCAATCGCCCTGCCATTGCACGCTCCTGCGTCCTTGCCTGGCGACGCCGGCGCCTCGCGGTTGCACGCCCAACGTCAGCTCACGACCCACTAGCGCCCGTCGCCGAGGCCTAGATCGGCGTCGCGCGGGACGCCGCTGGCCCGCGCGCAGACCGTGTCGAACGCCGACATGAGCTCGAGCCAGCCGCTGAACTCGACCACGGTCCCGGCGTGGTCGTCGACGGTCCCGCGGATCGTGTCGCCGTTGCACTCGAGCGCGACATCGAGCTGGAGACACGCGCCGTCAGCCATAGCGGCCCCCGAACGGGGCACCGGCCTGGCTGAGCGCGCTCGCGATCCGCTGCTCGTCGTAGCCGATCGCCCGCAGGACGTCCCGCGGCGCCATCGGGCCGGACTCGGGCGCCTGGCTCGCGGACGCGCTGAGCGGCGCCAGCCACGCGGCCGGCAGCACCCGGCCGATCGCGCCCGGGAAGTCGGGGGCGACGCGCTGTGCCAGACGGGCCGCTGGACGTCCCTCGACAAACGGCACGAGATCCTCGAACCGCTGCAGGAGCGCGATGTTCGGCGCGATCTGGAAGTCGGCGGCGTTCAGCTCGGCGCCGTTGAGCAGGCCGTCCTCGATCCACGCGTCGATCTGGTCCAGGTGGGCGGGAAGCGCGGCGACGTCCTCCTCGCCGGCGCGGTCGGTCGCGCGGTGCCCGGCGGTGGCGAGCCGCAGGACGAGGCCGCGAGAGACGCGCTGCGCCGGACGCATGAGCGGGCTCTCGTGCCGGTAGACGCTCAAGAACGCGCGCGGCTCGCGGCGGGCGGCGCACAGGACCAAGCGCCGCGTCGCGTCCTGGAAGCCCTCGCCCCACCGTTCGGCATCCGCCACGGCCTGCCGGCGCTCCGGGTCCGCCGGAAACAGCGGCGGCTGCGGGACGAGCTCGTCGAGCGCACGCGAGATGTCCCGCGAGCCCTGGACGCGCCGGCCGTCGATCTTCAGCGCCGGGACGGTCATCGCCTGGAAGCCGCGCCCGAGCATCCCGAACGCGTGCGGTCCCACCATGAGGTGCACGAGCTTGGGCTCGATCCGCTTGTGCTCGAGCATCAGCCGCGCGGTCATCGACGGGGCCGATCCGTTGAACATGTAGAGCTTGATCCTGCGTGCCACCTGGGTCACACCCCCGTCAGCTTCGACTTGACCGTGCACGACCTGTGCGCCCCGCCGTCGGTCGTCGTGCACACGATTGTGCCGCCACCCCTGACGCGCTTGAACTTGCCGGTGCCGCCGGTGTAGGTGACGGTACCGGTGTAGGTGATGTTCATGGGGCTGCTCGGGACGATGGTCAGAGCGGCGGTGCCCCTGGTCGTGCCGCGGTTGTAGTAGTTCTTGAACGTGCCGGTGGCCGTGCCGGGGACGCCAGGGGCCGGCATCTTCGTGATCGTCGTGCGGTTGTAGTGCAGGCCCTCGCCGAACGGCTTCGGGCACGACACGAAGCCGAGGCTGACGGCGGTGGGGTTCGCTGGCGTCGGCTGCCCGAGCTGGTAGTTCTCGATCGTGCAGCTGAAGCTCTTTGCCTTCTTCGCCTTGGCCGGAGCTCCGGTCGCCGGGGCGACCGCCAAGGCCGCGGCTGCCACGACAGCGATGGTGAGGGGGTATCCGCGTCGCACGTCCTGCCTCCTGGGTCGTTTGATGCGATGTCTGCGGCGACTCTGCATCGCCCTGCGCCGCACGGCGACGTGGAACGACCCTGGACTTTTGTGCCGCCGACCGTGGAGAATCGAGCAATGAAGGCCAGCGGGCCCACCGCGGCCGAGCTACTCGAGCGGGAGTACGAATGTGAGCGACTTGCCGCCTCGGTCGATGCAGCGGTGGCCGGCGACGGCTCGACGCTCGCGCTCGAGGGCGACGCGGGGATCGGCAAGACATCGCTGCTCGCCCACGCGGGCCGCTGCGCGTGCGACGCGGGGATGCGCGTGCTCGACGCCCGCGGCGGCGAGCTCGAGCATGAATTCGCCTACGGCGTCGTCCGGCAGCTGTTCGAGGCTCCGCTGGTGGCGGCCGAGCCGGACGATCGCGAGCGCTGGCTGAGCGGCGCGGCAGGCCTTGCGGCTCCCGTCGTGTCGGCGTCGGCAGCCAGCGCCGGGACCGGCGTCGATCCCACGTCGATCCTCCACGGTCTGTACTGGCTGGCCGCCAACATGGCCGGCGACGGTCCGCTGCTCATCGCCATCGACGACGCCCACTGGGCCGATGACCCATCGATCGGCTTCATGTCGTACCTCGCGCGGCGCGTGGACGAGCTGCCCATTCTGATCGTCTACGCCTCGCGGGTCGGCGAGGGCACGAGCGACGAGCTGCCGGCGGTCGCGGATCCCGGGCTCGTGGGCACCGTGCTGCGCCCGGCGGCGCTCAGCCACGTTGCGACCGCTGAGCTGGTCGGACGGCGGCTCGCTCCAGACGCCTCGGAGGACTTCGCGCGGGCCTGCCGCACGGCGACGAGCGGTAACCCGTTCCTTCTCGACGAGCTGCTCAGAGCGCTCGAGGCTGACCACATCGCTCCCGACGATGCGAACTGCGGTCGCGTGGAGCAGATCGCGCCCAAGACGATCGCGCGGGCGACACTGGCCCGCCTGCGGCGGCTCGGAGCGGCGGCCAACGAGCTGGCGTTCGCGGCCGCGGTGCTCGGCGCGAGCGCCGACCTTCGCTACGCCGCCGCGCTCGCTGGGCTCGATCGAGCCGTTGCAGCGCAGGCCGCGGACGCACTCACCGCCGCGGCGATCCTGCGCGACCGGCGGCCGCTGGAGTTCATCCATCCGATCGTGCGCACGACCGTCTACAGCGAGCTCGCGCCGGGCCGGCGCGCCGCGGGTCACAAGCACGCTGCCCGGTTGCTCGCGCACGACGGGGCGGGCGACGTCGCGCTGGCGCCGCATCTTCTGGCGACAGAGCCGGCCGGCGATCCATGGGTCGTCGAGCGCTTGCGCGGTGCAGCGCAGGAGGTACGTGACCACGGCGCGCCGGATGCCGCCTGCACCTACCTCGAACGGGCCACGCGCGAGCCTCCGCTGGCCTCGAAGCGGATCGCGCTGTTATACGCGCTCGGTTCCGCCGAGCTCGAAGGGGCGCGGCCGGCGGCGCTCGGCCACCTTCGCACGGTCGTTGACGAGGCACCGGATCCGCACATGCGCTTCCAGGCCGCTCGCGAGCTCATGTGGGCCATGAAATACAGCGGTCAGACCGAGAAGTCCGTCGCGATAGGCGCCGAGGTGCTCGCCGGCATCCCGGACGGCGACGAGGAGCTCAGGATGTGCTGCGAGGGAGAGCTGAGCGCGGCGGCTCAGTTCGCACCGTCGTCCGCAAAGGCGGCGCGGGAGCGGCTTGTCATTTATGAGGGCAGGCTGCGCGGCGAGACGACCGGAGAGCGGCTGATCCTGGCCGCGCTCGCGTTCGGCTCCGCCCACCGTGGTGAATCGGCGGCCGCGACCGCCGAGCTCGCCCGGCTGGCGCTCGCCGACGGCGGCCTCATTCTCGAGCACCGCCAAGGATCGGCGTCCTACTTCCTCGCGGTCTGGGCGCTTGTCTATGCCGACCGGCTCGATGAGGCCGAACGGTACTTCGACATTGCCGTCAAGCAGGCGCGCGATCGCGGCTCAGCCGCGGACTTCGGTGCGGCATCCGGCTGCCGGTGCCAGGTGCTCGTCCGACAGGGGAGACTCGCCGAAGCCGAGGGCGAGGCCCTTGGCGTGCTCGCTGCGATCGAGCCGCACGCGATGGCGCGGGCGATGCTCCTGTCGTCGGTCATGCAGACGATGGCCGAGCGCGCGGATGCCGGAGCGATCGCGCCGTTCCTGGCCGAGCACGGGATCGGCGGCGATCTGTCGGCCATGGCATTGGGCGGCATGCTGCTGTTCGGCCGCGGGCATCTGCGCCTCGCCACCGGCGATCTGGGCGGCGCCCTGAACGACTTCCAGCAGCTTCGCCGCCGGGATGAGATCTCCGGTCTCGACACCCCCGGCATGCCAGCGCGTGCGTCCGCGGCCCTTGCGCACGCACAGCTCGGGGAGCACGAGCGAGCTGCGGCGCTTGCGCGGGAGGAGGTCCAGCGAGCGCGACGGTGGGACACGCCGAGCGCGTTGTCGTTCGCATTGCGCGCCGCGGGCATCGTCTACGGGGGCGAGGAGGGGGTCGCGCTGCTGCGCGAGGCGGCGGACGTCGTGGAGGATTCGCCCGCCCGCTGCGAGCGCGCCCGCTCGCTGGCGGAGTACGGCGCCGCGCTGCGCCGCGCGGGGCATCGCCGCGATGCGCGCGAGCCGCTGCGGGAGGCGCTCGAGCTCGCCGACCGTTGCGGGGCGCTGCGCACGGCGGCGCGGGCGCGCGAGGAGCTGCTCGCCAC
>JBOGYT010000265.1:0-4101 GCA_050696955.1 Solirubrobacteraceae bacterium
GCCCGCGCTCGAGCGCACGCTCGCCGAGCGCGCTGCGCAGCGCCCGGCGGGCTCCTATACCGTGACGCTGCTCGACGCTCCCGAGCTCGCGGGGGAGAAGCTGCGCGAGGAGGCCGAGGAGGTCACCCGCGCCGCGCACGAGGAGTCCGACGAGCGCGTCGACGAGGAGGCCGCCGACGTCCTGTACCACCTGACCGTGCTCCTGCGCGGCCGCGGCCGCTCGCTCGCGGACGCGGGCGTCGTGCTCAATGGCCGTCGCCGCTGATCAGGCCGCGCTCCCGGTGCAGCCGAGCCTCGACGAGGTGCGCGACCTGGCGCGCGAGTACAACCTCATCCCGCTGCGCCACAGCTTCATCGACGACACCGAGACGCCGGTCTCCGCGTTCCTGAAGCTGCGCGGCCGCGCGCCCGAGTTCCCCGCGTTCCTGCTCGAGTCGGCCGAGCGCGGCCAGCAGGTCGGGCGCTACTCGTTCATCGGCGTGCGCCCGCGCAAGGTCGTGCGCTGGTCGCTCGGCGACGAGCCGGCGGATCCCTACGGGCTCGCGGCCGACGAGGTCGCGCGCCACCGCCAGGCGCCGTGGCCCGACATGCCGCCGTTCTCCGGCGGCGCGGTCGGGTACTTCGGCTACGACCTCGTCCGGACCGTCGAGCCGCTCGGCGAGCCGAACCCCGACCCCGTCGGCCTGCCCGACATGGCGCTCATGCTGTCCGACGTGCTCGTGGTCTTCGATCACCTCAAGCACACGATCACGGTCCTCGTGAACGTCTACGCGGACGACGGCGACGGCGACATCGAGCAGAACTACGTGGATGCCGTCGCGACGATCCGCAAGGCGCGCGACCTGCTCGCCGGGCCGGTCCCGCGGCCCGAGCCGACCCCCGCGCGCCCGCGCCCGGCGTTCACGCCGAACATGTCGCGCGAGCGCTTCGAGGCGAACGTCGCGCGGATCGTCGAGTACATCCATGCGGGCGACGCCTACCAGGTCGTCCCGTCGCAGCGCTGGTCGGCCGACATCGACATCGACCCGTTCTCGGTCTACCGCGGGCTGCGCGTCGTCAACCCGAGCCCGTACATGTACTTCCTGGACTTCATGGACTTCCAGGTCGCCGGCGCGAGCCCGGAGCCGGTCCTGACGGTCACCGGCCGCCACGTCTCGACGCGGCCGATCGCCGGTACGCGGCCGCGCGGCGCCACGCTCGAGGACGACGAGCGGATCGCCGAGGAGCTGCTCGCCGACGCGAAGGAGCGCGCCGAGCACGTCATGCTCGTCGACCTCGGCCGCAACGACCTCGGCCGGGTGTGCGAGTACGGCTCGGTCAGCGTCGACCGCTTCATGGCCGTCGAGACGTACTCGCACGTCATGCACATCGTCTCCAACGTGAGCGGGACCCTGCGCGAGGGGATCAGCGCGATGGACGCGCTGCGCAGCGCGCTGCCGGCCGGCACGCTGTCGGGCGCGCCGAAGGTCCGCGCGATGCAGATCATCGACGAGCTCGAGCCGGTCAAGCGCGGCGGCTACGGCGGCGCGATCGGCTACCTCTCGTACACGGGCGACCTTGACACGGCGATCCACATCCGCACGGTCGTCATCAAGGACGGCCGCGCGCACGTCCAGGCCGGCGGCGGGACCGTCGCCGACGCGAAGCCCGACTACGAGTTCCGCGAGTCCGAGGCGAAGGCGCGCGCCGTGCTGCGCGCGGTGGAGATGGCCTCCCAGCAACCGGACTGGCCGTGAGCGCGTGACCTCCGTCCTCGTCGTCGACAACTACGACTCGTTCACCTACAACCTCGTCCAGTTCCTGGGCGAGCTCGGGGCCGAGCTCGAGGTCGTGCGCAACGACCGCGCGACGGTCGACGAGCTGCTCGAGCGCAAGCCCGACCGCGCGCTCGTCTCGCCCGGGCCGTGCACGCCCAACGAGGCCGGCATCAGCCTCGAGTCGATCCGCCGCTTCCCCGAGGCCGGCATCCCGACGCTCGGCGTGTGCCTCGGCCACCAGTCGCTCGCGCAGGCGTTCGGCGGGGTCGTCGTGCGCGGCGAGCCGGTGCATGGCAAGACGAGCGAGATCACGCACGACGGGCGGACGATCTTCGCCGGGCTGGCGCCGACGCTGACCGTCGGGCGCTACCACTCGCTCGTCGTCGACCCCGACCGGCTGCCCGACGTCTTCGAGGTCTCGGCCGAGGGCGACGGCGTCGTCATGGGCATCCGCCATCGCGAGCTGCCGGCCGAGGGCGTGCAGTTCCATCCCGAGTCGGTGCTGACCGACGAGGGCAAGCTGCTGCTGCGCAACTTCCTGGACGGCTGATGAGGGGGGCGGGGGTGTGGTCGAAAACCGGCCCATATCTCCCGTTTTCGACCACACCCCCTGCGGCGACCTGCGCGACCGCGCACCCACCCGCCTTCGGCCGGCTGACCGCGCGCGAACCTACAATCGCCGCCGGATGAGCGATCGCGAGCCGATGACCCGCACCTACAGGGCCGCGCTCGGCCTCGCCGCGCCGATCGTGCGTCGGTGGGGGCGGCTCGAGGTGGAGGGCCTCGAGCACGTGCCGCTCGACGGTCCGCTGCTCGTGTGCGCCAACCACGACAGCTACTGGGATCCGGTCGCGGTCGGGATCGCCGCGATCCGCCATCGTCAGATCCGCGCGCTGTCGAAGTCCTCGCTGTGGAACGTCAAGGGCCTGAACAAGGTGCTCGACGGCATGGGGCAGATCCCGATCGTGCGCGGGATGGGCGACGCCGACGCGCTCGATCGCGCGATCGAAGCGCTGCGAGACGGCGCGTGCGTCGGGATCTTTCCCGAGGGAACGCGCAGCCTGGGGCGCGAGCTGCGCCCCCGCAGCGGGCTCGGTCGCATGGCCGCCGCCGTGCCGGAGGCCGGGATCGTCTGCGCCGCCGTCTCGGGAACGACCGACATCACGGCCTTTCCGACGCGCCCGCGCGTGCGCGTGAGCTTCTTCGAGCCCGTGGGGGGTGGGCTGCGGGCCGGCGAGTCGCCCGCCGAGTTCTCGGAGCGTCTCGTCGCCGAGATGCGCGCACGCGCGCCGATCTCGATCGCGGGTCGCAGGCGGCGCAAGGCCCTTGCTGCGGAATCGCACCGCGATCCCGGTTAGGCTCCGCGGCCCGCATGCCAGACCCCGTCTTAACCAGCGCGATCGACGCGGTCGCCTCCGGCAGGGATCTCACCACGGACGAGGCGGCCGAGGTGCTGGCGGTCATCATGGCCGGGAACGCCTCCGACGCCGAGATCGCCGGCCTGCTGATCGGGCTGCGCACGAAGGGGGAGACGGTGCAGGAGCTGGCCGGCCTCGCCCGCACGATGCGCGCGCTCGCCGCTCCGGTCACCACGAGCCGCGAAGAGCTCGTCGACACGGCCGGCACCGGTGGCGGCCGGCCGACGTTCAACGTCTCGACGACCGCGGCGCTGATCGCGGCGGCCGCGGGCTGCGCCGTGGCCAAGCACGGCAACCGCTCGGCGACCGGCAAGTCGGGCTCGGCGGACGTGTTGGAGGCGCTCGGCGTACGGATCGACCTCACGCCCGCCGCCGTCGGCCAGTGCCTCGACGAGATCGGCTTCGGCTTCATGTTCGCGCCGGCGCACCACCAGGCGATGCGCTTCGTCGTGCCGGTCCGCAAGCAGCTCGCGGTCCGGACGGTCTTCAACTTCCTCGGCCCGCTCACCAACCCGGCCGGCGCGCGACGCCAGCTCATCGGCGTCTCCGATCCCGGGTACGTGCACACCATGGCCGGGGCCCTCGCGATTCTCGGAGTGACGCGAGCGCTCGTCGTATCCTCGGAGGACGCGCTTGACGAGATGAGCATCGCGGCCCCCACCACGGTCGTCGAAGTCGACGGCGAGATCCTGAAGGCCTACACCTTCGAGCCCGAGGACGCGGGTCTGCGCACCGCCGCCGACCCCGATGCCACGGCCGGCGGATCGCCCGAGGAGAACGCCGCCACGGCCCGCGCGATCTTCGCCGGCGAGCCGGGGCCGCGGCGCGACATCGCGGTGCTGAACGCCGGAGCGGCGATCTACGCCGCCGGCCGCGCCGACGACCTCGCGGCCGGCGTGCAGGCCGCGCAGGCGGCGATCGACGAC
>JBOGYT010000266.1:0-17329 GCA_050696955.1 Solirubrobacteraceae bacterium
GCATGGGAGCGAGCCGCCGGCGGCGAGCGGCCGCTGGCGGCCGACCGCGCGGCGTTCGCCGCGCTGTACCACGAGCGCAGGCCGCTCTACGAGTCGATCGCGGACGCGTTCATCCCCGAAGGCGACCGGCTCGTCCGTCGCGCGCGGCCGGCGCTCGAGGCGCTGCGCGAGGCGCCGCCGGACACGAAGCTCGTCTACGCCTCGACCGCCGGCGGCGACTATCCGGTCTACGTCGGCCGCGGGCTGCTCGGCGCGCTGCCGCGCCCGGGCCGGCGCGCGTTCCTCGTCACCGACGCGCACGTCGCCGAGCACTACGGACCGCACGTGCGCGACGTGCACCACACGATCGCGATCGAGCCCGGGGAGGAGCACAAGACGCTGGCGGTCGCCGAGCGCGTCTGGCGCGAGCTGGCCAGTCAGGGCATGGGCCGCGACGATCACCTCGTCGCGCTCGGCGGCGGCGTCGTCGGCGACCTCGCCGGCTTCTGCGCGGCGGCCTACCAGCGCGGCGTACCGGTCGTCCAGGTCCCGACCACCGTCGTGGCGCAGGTCGACTCCGCCTACGGCGGCAAGACCGGCGTCGACCTGCCCGAGGCGAAGAACTACGTCGGCGCCTACCACCAGCCGGCGGCGGTCATCACCGACGTCGACACGCTCGCGACGCTCCCGCCGGAGGAGCACGCCGCGGGGTACGCGGAGGTGCTCAAGACGGCGCTCATCGCCGGCGGCTCGCTGTGGGAGCGCGTCGCGGCGGGCGCGGACGTCGACGAGCGCGTGGTGCTCGATTGCGCGCGGACGAAGCTCTCGGTCGTCGCCGCCGACGAGCGCGACGGTGGCGCGCGCCAGCTCCTCAACCTCGGTCACACCGTCGGCCACGCGATCGAGACGGTCACCGGCTATGCCCGCTACCGCCACGGCGAGGCCGTCGCGCTCGGCCTGCTCGCGGCGCTGCGGCTGAGCGGCCAGGACGAGCTGCGCGCTCAGGTACGCGAGCTGCTGGCGCAGCGGGGCCTGCCCACCGAGCTTCACGACGCCGAGCCCGACGACGTCGTCGCCGCGACGAAGCTCGACAAGAAGCGCCGCGGCGAGGAGGTCCCGTTCGTACTCGTCCGCGCCCCCGGCGACGTGCGGTACGGCGAGCCGGTGCCCGCCGACGCCCTGCTGGACGCGGTGACGGAGCTGACCGCGGCGTGAGAGACGCGCCCGCTCGCCGTGAAAGAGTTGACCGCTCATGGCGATGAGCCACAACCGCATCCAGATCATGCACGGCGTCAACCTCGACCAGCTCGGGCGGCGCGACCCGCGCCACTACGGCGCGATCACGTTCCGCCAGCTCGAGCAGACGATCGACGGCTTCGCGCGCGAGCTCGAGCTCGACGCGCGCTTCTTTCACACGAACTCCGAGGCCGAGTTCGTCGAGCACCTGCACCGCGTCGCGGAGGTGGCCGACGGTGTGATCATCAACGCCGGCGCGTGGTCGCACTACTCGCGCGCGATCGGCGACGCGCTCGAGATCGCGGGCGTCCCGGTCGTCGAGGTGCACCTCTCGGACGTCATGAAGCGCGAGCCGTGGCGCCATGTCTCGGTCCTCGCCGACGGCTGCATCGCGACCGTCAGCGGCAAGGGCCCGGACGGCTACCGGGACGCGCTCGCGGCGCTGAAGGCGGAGCTCGGCGGATGAGCGCAGATCGCCTCGACGCGCTGACGGCGAAGCTCGCCGAGCGCGATCTCGGGGCGCTGCTCGTCACGAACGTCGTGAACGTCCGCTGGCTGACGGGGTTCAGCGGCTCGAACGCCGTCGCGCTGGCCGGGCCGCAGACGCGGCGCTTCGTGACGGACTTTCGCTACCTCACGCAGGCCGCCGAGCAGATCGACGCGGCGTGGGAGCGCGAGATCGCCACCGACCTGCTCGGGCAGGTCGCCGACGGGATCGACGACGGAGCCCCGCTGCGGCTCGGATTCGACGACGACCACCTCTCGGTGAAGCTCCACCGAAAGCTCCGCGACGCGCTGCCCGCGGGCGTCGAGCTCGTCCCCGCCGGCGGCCTCGTCGAGGAGCTGCGCGCGGTCAAGGATCCGGACGAGGTCGACAAGATCCGCGCCGCCGCCCGCCTCGCGGACGCCGCGCTCGAGGAGGTCCTCGCGGACGGCCTCGTCGGCCGGACCGAGCGCGAGATCGCCCTCGAGATCGAGTTCGCGATCCGCCGCCGCGGTGGCGAGGGCATCGCGTTCGCGCCGATCGTCGCGGCCGGCGAGCACGGCGCGCTCCCGCACGCCGTGCCGCGCGACGTCCCGATTCCCGCGGACACGCTCGTGGTCATCGACTGGGGCGCGCGCCTGCATGGCTACGCGTCGGACTGCACGCGGACGTTCGCCACGGGCGAGCTCGACCCGCGCGACCGGGCGCTCTACGACCTCGTGCTGCATGCCCAGGAGGAGGCGCTCGCCGCCGTGCGCCCGGGGCAGACCGGCAAGGAGGTCGACGCGGTCGCCCGCGCGATCATCGACGACGCCGGCCACGCGGAGCACTTCGGGCACGGCCTCGGCCACGGTGTCGGCCTCGAGGTGCACGAGGGCCCGCGCCTGTCCAAGCAGGGCGGCGACGTGCTCGCGGCGGGCAACATCGTCACGGTCGAGCCCGGCGTCTACATCCCCGGAGCGGTGGGGGTGCGGATCGAGGATCTCGTCGCGGTCACGGCGGATGGTCACGAGGTGCTCAACGGCCTGCCGAAGGAGCTGCGGGTCGTCGGGTAGCGGCGGGACCGGTTTCGCCGCGGCCGTCGGCGGTCGTGGCGGATTTGCTGCTCGTGGCGAGTCATATCCGCCACGACTGGGCCCGTGGGGCGTTCGGATCGCGCGCGGGCGCGCACCTGCCGCGACCCTCCGATTGCAACCCGGGGCGGGCATCGGCTATAGCTACACCTCGGAGGTAGCTGTTGTCCCCAGCCGCAGAGCATTTCGACGCCGTCGTGGTCGGGTCCGGTTTCGGAGGATCCGTGACCGCGTATCGCTTGGCCGAGGCAGGGCAGAGCGTCTGCCTGCTCGAGCGCGGCAAGCCGTTTGCGCCGAACTCCTTCCCGCGCTCGCCGCTGGGCATGAAGTCCCAGTTCTGGGATCCCAGCGAGGGGCTGCACGGGATGTTCAACCTCTGGAGCTTCGACAACATCGACGCGATCTGCGCGAGCGGCCTGGGCGGCGGGTCGCTCATCTACGCCAACGTCCTGCTGCGCAAGGACGAGGACTGGTTCGTGCGCGAGGTGCCCGGCCGCGGCAGCTGGAAGGAGGGCTACGAGTACTGGCCGGTGACGCGCGCCGACCTCGACCCGCACTACGACCGCGTCGAGCGCATGATGGACGTCACGAAGTACCCGCTCGACCAGCCGCCGTACGACAAGACGCTCAAGACGCTCGCCTTCCGCGACGCCGCGCAGAACCTCGGGTTGGACTGGCGCCTCGTGAACATCGCCGTGACGTTCGCCAATCCCGGCGACCCGCCGATCCCCGGCGAGCCGATCAAGGAGCAGCGGCCCAACATCCACGGGCGCACGCGCCTGACCTGCAAGCTCACGGGCGAGTGCGATCTGGGCTGCAACCACGGCTCGAAGAACTCGCTGGACTACACGTACATCACCGCCGCGTGGCACGCCGGCGCGGACATCCGCACGC
Source organism: Solirubrobacteraceae bacterium (assembly GCA_050696955.1). Classification (GTDB taxonomy): domain Bacteria; phylum Actinomycetota; class Thermoleophilia; order Solirubrobacterales; family Solirubrobacteraceae; genus CADCVQ01. The sequence continues at coordinate 3,667 of JBOGYT010000266.1, forward strand.
GCCACGAGGTGCGCTCGTTTGCACCGCGCGAGGGTGGCGGCTACGAGCTTCAGTACGTCATCCACGACGCGGAGGCCGAGGGCGTCAAGACCGACACGAAGGCGCTGGATCGCCACACGGTCACGTGTGACCGGCTCATCCTTTCCGCGGGCACGCTCGGCACGACGTACCTGCTGCTGAAGAACCGCTCCGCCTTCCCGGGCCTCAGCCCCGCGCTCGGCACGCGCTTCGGCGGCAACGGCGACCTGCTGACGTTCGCGCGCCAGACGATGAAGCCCGGGCCCGACGGCGGGAAGGTCGTCAACGTCATGGACGCCGCGCACGCGCCCGTCATCACGAGCGCGATCCGCGTCGCCGACGAGCTCGACGGCGGCGAGGGGCGCGGGTTCTACCTCGAGGACGCCGGCCAGCCCGAGTTCGTGAGCTGGATGCTGCAGCTGCTCGACGCCCCGCGGTCGGTGTTTCACGACATCCCGAAGCTCGTCCGGCTCGCCGGTGACTTCATCACCCACAAGGACACCGACATCTCCGACGAGGTCTCAGAGCTCATCGGCGACTGCGCCGAATCGGGGGGCTTTTTGCCGCTGCTCGGCATGGGGCGCGACGTCCCCGAGGGGATCATGTCGCTCGAGGACGGCGGCCTGGCGATCGACTGGAAGAAGAACGGCGCGTCGAAGGACTACTTCGAGCGCGTGCGCGACGTGTCGAAGTCGGTCGCCGAGGAGCTCGGCGGCAGCTTCCTCGACAACCCGATCTGGCTGCTGAGCCGCGTCGTCACCGTTCACGCGCTCGGCGGCGCCCCGATGGGCCGCGACTCGCGCGAGGGCGTCGTCGACGCCTACGGCCGCGTGTTCAACCACCCCGGGCTGTACATCGCCGACGGATCGGTCATGCCCGGTCCCGTCGGCCCCAATCCGAGCCTCACGATCGCCGGGCTCGCCGACCGCTTCGCGGACGCGATCCTCGCCGAGATAGAAGGAGCTGCCGTGTCTGCACCGCCACCGCCACCACCGAGCGAGGACGCGGCCGGCGACGGCCCGCCCGCCAGCGAGCATCCCGCCTCGGTCGAGTTCACCGAGAAGATGAAAGGGTTCGTCACGTTCGGCGAGGACGATTTCGACAAGGGCTTTCGCCGGGGCAAGCGCGCGAAGACGCGCTGCATGTTCCATCTGACGATCACGATGGACGACGTCGAGCGCTTCATCGCCGACAGGCAGCATCCCGGCAGCGCGGAGGGCTACGTCGAGTGCGACGCGCTCGGCGGCAGGCTGCCCGTTGAGCAGGGCTTCTTCAACCTGTTCGTGGACGCCGACGAGGACGGGGAGGAGCGCAAGCTCATGCTCTACCGGCTGTTCCTCGCCGACGGGGAGGGCCACCCGATCACGCTCGACGGCTACAAGGACGTCCACAACGATCCCGGGATCGACATCTGGGACGACACGTCGACGCTCTTCACGCGGATCCTCAAGGGCCACGTGCACCCCGACGGCGACGAGGACGCCGAGGTCGTCGCGAGCGGGATCCTCAACATCCTGCCGCAGGACTTCGCGGTGCAGCTCACGACGTTCCGCGTGCATCCCGCCCACCGCGTCGACGCGATCGGCCGGTTCGGCGCCATGTTCGCCGGGAACCTGTGGGAGGTCTTCGGCCCCGGCGGCAAGCACGCGCCCAAGGAGTAGCTCCGCCTTGGCCACCGCGCAGTACACCGAGGAGCGCATCCCGTTCACAGCCGCGGACGGCGTCGAGTGCGACGTCATCCATGTCCGCGGCAAGCACGCGCCGACGAAGGGCCCGGTGCTGCTCGTCCACGGGGTCGGCGTGCGAACCGAGATCTGGCGCCCGCCGACGCCGTACACGCTCGTCGACGCGCTCGTCGACAACGGCTACGACGTCTGGATGGAGACGTGGCGCGCGAGCATGGACGTCCCGAACAACACGTGGACACTCGACCAGGCGGCGGTGCTCGACCATCCGCTCGCCGTCCGGACCGTCGTCGAGCGCACGGGGGCATCGGAGATCCAGGCGATCGCGCACTGCCAGGGCTCGACGAGCTTCATGATGTCCGCGTGCGCGGGCCTCGTGCCCGAGGTGCGCACGATCGTCGCCAGCGCCGTCTCGCTGCACCCCGTCGTGCCGCGGATCGCGAAGATCAAGCTCAAGTACGTGGTGCCGGCCGTCTCCCGGCTGCTGGGCTACATGGATCCGCAGTGGGGCCGGGCTGGCGCGCCGTGGATCCTGCCGAAGGTCATCACGACGTACGCGAAGCTCTCGCGCCGCAAGTGCGACAACGGCGTCTGCAAGGTCGCGAGCTTCATGTTCGGCTCCGGGGACCCGACGCTGTGGACCCACGAGCAGCTCAGCGCCGAGACGCACGAGTGGACGAAGGGCGAGTTCGGGGCGGCGCCGCTGACGTTCTTCAAGCAGATCGCGCAGTGCGTCGACGCCGGGCATCTGCTCACCGTCGAGGGCCGGCCCGAGCTGCCCGAGAACTTCGTCGACCAGGCGCCCGAGACCGACGCGCGCTTCTCGTTCATCACCGGCGGGCTGAACAACTGCTTTCTCCCCGCAAGTCAGGAGCGCACCTTCGCGTTCTTCGAGAAGCATGCGCCGGGCCGCCACTCACTGCACATCGTGCCGGGCTACGGACACCTCGACGTGTTCGTGGGCAAGCGCGCGGACAAGGACTGGTTCCCGCTCATCGTGGGGGAGCTGGACAAGCCGGACTGAGCGCCCGCGCTGCGGGACATGCACAAGTGACCAACCGTTCGCGGAGCTGAGCCGGGGGGTCACTTGTGCATGACATAGCTGCTCAGGTGACCCATCGTCAGCCGCGCGCGCACGAGGTGTCTCTTCTCCATGCGCGACCCGCCCGCGTCGCCCCGCTCCCGAATCCCTTGGAGATGCAGTTGCCGGAACCGCGGCGACCGCGTGCTGCGCGCCGCACCCGAACATCCGGCCAATCGCCCGGAAATGCGAGCGATCGCGGCTACCCTCCGCTCATGCCCAACGCCACCCGGCTTCTGCTCGCCGTCTTGCTGGCCGGCATCTTCGCCACACCAGCCGCCGCGGCTCCGAAGAAGAACCCCAAGTCTCCGCAGCAGACCGCGTCGTACTGGACGTCGGAGCGGATGAAGAACGCCAAGCCGCGCGAGCGGGCGCGGCCGGGCGGTGGCGGTGGCGGTGGCGGGACGAGCGACTGGTCGCGCTTCGCGGTGCCGCTTGCCGGCAGCGCCTACGCCGGCGAGAACCGCAAGAACGGCAAGGTCTTCTTCACGATCGACGGCGCCAACTACGTGTGCTCGGGCACGGCCGTGGACGCGTCCGCCGGCATCAACCTCGTGTGGACCGCCGGGCACTGCGTCACCGACGGTCCCGGTCACGCCGCGACGAACTTCATGTTCGTGCCCGGCTACTACAAGGGCCAGGAGCCGAACGGGCGCTGGGCGTTCACGGTGCTCGACTCGACCCCGGGCTGGGAGGGGCAGGGCGCCAACCGCTTCCGCTACGACGTCGGCGCCGCGCGCGTCGTCAACAGCGCGAGCCCGAGCGCCACGTTCGGGAGCACGATCGGCACCCGCCCGATCGCGTTCGGACAGAACCCGACGGGCAAGCGCCTGGTCAGCTACGGCTATCCCGCCGCGGGCAAGTTCAACGGGTCCCAGCAGTACGCATGCGCCTCGCCGTTCCGGCGCTGGGACGTGAGCGCGCTGCTCGATCCGATGCAGATCAGCTGCGACATGACGGGCGGATCCAGCGGCGGCGGCTGGATCCTCGACGCGAACGCCAACGGCATCGGCGACGCCGGCGAGTCGGTCGTCTCGGTCAACTCGTACGGGTACAGCTTCGAGAAGACGACGATGTACGGGCCGTACATGCCGTCCGGCGGCGAGGCGCAGGCGCTCTACGACGCCCTGAAGTAGCGCGCGGTCAGGACCGCAGCTCGGCGACCGGGAAGGGCCGGTCGATGTGGTAGCCCTGACCGAAGTCGACGCCGAGGGCCGACAGCAGCGCAATCGTCGCGTCGTCGCCGACGAACTCGGCGATCGTGCGCTTGCCCAGGCCGCGGGCCGTGCAGACGATCGCCTCGATGACGAGCTCGTCGGTGCGGCTGCGCGGATCGGCGATGAAGTCGCCGTCGGCCGCGTGCGCGCGGTGCCGTGGATGAGCGTGGATATGCGCGACGCGGTGCGAACGTGGCTGGAGTTCCGCGAGCTGCTCGCGCCCGAACACGACCGTCCATGGCTGTCGCTGCACCACCGCCAGTTTGCGATGCTGGCGCGCAACATCGGCCGCGGGTGGGAGTACCGGCGCCTGCGCCACACCGCGGCGAGAATGATGCTGCGCTCGGGCATCCCGCTGGAGCGCGTGCAGAAGATCGGGTGTCCTCGCGCTCGCGGGGAGCACACGAACAGAAGGGGCAGGAACGTGCGTCGTGCAGTCGTGGGAGCGACCCTCGTAGCTGTGCTGATGGCGGCGCCATCGGCACAGGCGTCAGATTCGGCCTACGGGTGAAAGACGGGGCCTCGAGCGCGCAGGTTCAACCTGTGCGCGGAGCCGCGCAGTCGCGGCTGTTTGGCATCTCGTTCAGCAAGATCCGCAGGTGGGTGAAGTGCGGGGTGACCGTCGGCGCGTTCGTCGTCACCAACGCGATCTTGGTCACCAAGGTGCGCAAGGCCGGCGGGGTATGGAGGGTCGCCAGGCGCGTGCTGAAGGCCAGGGGCAAGGGCCGCAAGCTGCGGATCCTCTCGGGGGTCTTCGGGGAAGTGCTCGGTCTCGAAACGATCGCGGAGGCGTGCGGCGCATGACGCTGTATTGGGCCAGCCTGCTGTGCGGTCTCGCCTGGGTCGCCACGAAGGTGACGGGTGACGGGTGGACGGTGTTGGCGATCGCGTGCTTCGCGCTGTTCGTCATCGCGGCCGTCACCGACGAGGATCTCATGCGGCCTGACGGGCCCGAGTAGACGACGAACGGCGCCGGACGTGGTAGATGGGCCCCTCGGCCGGTGCCGAATCGGTCATCTCAAGCTGTATCGGTACATCTGTCCAGGCGGACGAGGGGTAGATCCGTCCAGTGCCGCGACCGCGGTCAGCCCGGTCGGCTTGAATACTGTAGCGAGCTGCTCGTCGCCGGCCTACCGGACGTACTCGACGGCGAGCAGGGCGATGTCGTCGCGTTGCGGGCCGCGCTCGAAGAGGTGCAGCTCGCGCTCGAGCGCCCCGACGATGCCGCCGGCCGTCGGCGGCGTCGCCGCGCGGATGCAGTCGACGAGGCGCTCGCTGCCGAAGCGCTCCTCGGCGCTGGCGGCGTCGGTCACGCCGTCGGTATAGAAGATCAGGACGTCGCCGGGCTCGAGCTCCAGCGTCGCGACCTCCCACGTCGCGTCGGGGAAGGCGCCGAACATCGCGCCGCGGGCCTCGATGTAGCGGGCCTCGCCGTCGCGCAGGAGCACCGGCCGCGGGTGACCCGCGAGCCCGATGATCGCTCGCGCGCCGTCGTCGTCGCGCGCCAGCTGCGCCGCCGCGACGGTGCACATCCCGCGCTTGCCCGGCATCAGCAGGAGCGAGTTGACGTGCGCGAACGCCCGCGGCAGATCGCCGGTGAACGCGACCGCGGTCATGAGCGCGTAGCGGACGCGGCCCGTCGTGCCCGCGGCCGAGGCTCCCTTGCCGGCGACGTCGCCGACGCAGACGAGCAGGCCGCCGTCGACCGCGCGCGCGTCGTAGAAGTCGCCGCCGACGAAGTTCACGTCGCCGGCGGGCCGGAACAACGTCGCCGTCGCCCAGCCGGGAACCGACGGCAGCTCGGACGGCACGAGGCTGGCCTGCAGCAGCTCGGCGATCCGCCCGCGCTCGGTGAGGATGCGCGCGTTCTCGACCGCGGCGCCGGCGCGGCGACCCAGCTCGCGTGCCAGCGTGACGTCGCCATGGGAGAAGCGCCGGCCCTCGCCGCTCATGGCGAGCGTCAGCGCGCCGATGACGCCGCCGCGCGGGGCGAGCAGCGGCACGATCAGGATCGAGCGCAGCCCGAGCGCCCGGATCGCGCTCAGATGCTCGCCGTCCTGCGCGTACGCGGCGAGCATCTCGTCGGTGATGTCCTGGTCGAGCTCGATCTGCCCGCTGCGGATGACGGCCGGGACCCCCGACTGCTCGCCGGGAGAGATCGGGTAGCGGCGCCGGAACTCGCGTCCGAATTCGGCCTTCTCTGGGTCGACGTGCGCGACGGCCACCTGCTGGATCGCGCCGCGCGCATCGACGAGGTCGACGCCGCACCAGTCGGCCAGCCGCGGCACGGCCAGCTCCGCGAGCTGCTGCAGGGTCTGCGTGTGGTCCATCGACGTGGCGAACACCGCGCCGGCATCGGCGAGCAGCCGCTGCGCGAACTCGCCCTCCTTGACGACGGTGACGTCCTGCATGACGTTCACCGCGCCGAGCACCGCGCCGCTCTCGTCGCGCAGCGCGCGGGCCTTGATCAGGCTCCAGCGCAGCTCGGCGTCCTTGAGCGTGAACCAGCGCACGAGCAGCGGCTCGGGCTCTTCGCCCAGCATGACGCGGCGGCCCGGCAGCTCATTGCGGTCCAACGGCCGCCCGTCGGGATGAAAGACGCGGTACCGGCTGACGAGCTCGCCCGGCTCGACGGCGATCAGCTCGTCGACGCTGTCGAAGCCCAGCAGCGTGGCCGCGGCGTCGTTGGCGTACAGCAGCCGGCCGCTCGTGTCGTGAACGGTGACGGCCTCGGCGAGCTGATCGAGCGCGCCGACGATGAGCTCGTCACTGAGCCCGAGCGGCCACGCCGGCGTGCCTCCGGGAGCACTCACGGGCTCATTCTTGCGGCTCCAGGGCCGCGCCGCGTTGGCCGCAGCTAGCCTTTCGGTCGTGATCTCGACGAACCAGCTGAAGAACGGCAACCACATCGAGGTCGACGGGACGATCTTCAAGGTCCTCGAGTTCCAGCACGTCAAGCCCGGCAAGGGTGGCGCGTTCGTCCGCACGAAGCTTCGCCGCGCGAGCGACGGCAACGTCATCGACAAGACCTTCCGCGCCGGCGAGAAGTTCCGCGCGATCCGCACCGAGGCGCGCAAGATGCAGTTCCTCTACGCCGACGGCACCGAGGCCCACTTCATGGACTCCGAGAGCTACGAGCAGCTCGCCGTGCCGCAGGCCTCGGTTGAGCAGGCGCTGCGCTTCACGAAGCCCAACGACACCGTCGACCTGCTCTACATCGATGACCAGCCGTCTGACATCCAGCTCCCGTCGTCGGTCGAGCTCGAGATCACCGACACCGAGCCCGGCGTCCGCGGCGACACCGCCTCGGGCGGTGGCGACAAGCCGGCAACGCTCGAGACCGGCGCCAAGGTCCGCGTCCCGCTCTTCGTCAACATCGGCGACCGCGTCAAGGTGCAGACGGCGACGGGCGAGTACATGTCGCGCGCCTGACGCGCGCCTTCTGTAACACCCGCGTGCTGTTCTGAGGGCGCTTGGCGGCCATGATCGGCCGCGTGGATCACGCGTTCGCACTTGAGCCGGAATTAGCGGTCGAACCCCGAACGCGCGGGCGAGATCGCGCGTTCGCGATGCTCGGCCGCCGGCAGCAGTGCGGTCGTGGCGCGCGAGCATCTCATCGCGCTCGGATTCGGTCGGCATGCGATCGGCCGGATGATCTCCACGGGCCTTCTTGAGGAGATCCACCGCGGTGTGTACGGCATCGGTCCGGCCAAGCTGACGCGCGAGGGCCGATGGATGGCTGCGGTCCTGGCCGGCGGCCGCGACGCGGCACTGAGCCATGCGTCGGCCGCCGCGCTCTGGCAGCTGCTTGCGCACGCTGCTCGCGAGATCGAAGTCACCTCGCCGCGCCGGCGGCACTCCCGGCATGGCCTGAGGTTTCGGTTCGCGTGTCTTGCGGCCGATGAGGTCATCACCGAGGACGGCATTGACGTGACGACCGTCGCGCGCACGCTCTTCGACATCGCCGCCACTGAGCCGCGTCGCCGGGTCGAGCGGGCGATCCACGAGGCGAACGTACGGCGCCGATAGCGCTCCAGGTCGCTGGCTGGCGCGTCATCCGTATCACCTGGCTACAGCTCTGCGACGAACCGCGACAGCTCGCGGCGGACCTCGGGCACCTCCTGCGCGACCACTAGGCTCACATCCCCATGTCCCGCCGTTCCGACCAGCGCCGCGACGCCGTCTTCGCGCTCTACCAGGCCGACGTCACCGACCGCGAGCTCGACGACCTGTTCGACGGCAACGCGAGCCTCTTCACGCGCGCATTGGCGCACGCGGCCGAGGATCGCGGGGAGGAGCTCGACGCGCACGTGGCGCGCCACGCGAAGGGCTGGTCGCTGGACCGGATCGCGCCGCTCGAGCGGGCCATCATGCGCGTCGCGCTGCTCGAGATGCTGCATCCCGATGCGGTGCCCGCGGACACGCCGATCCCGCCCGAGGGAGCGATCGACGAGGCGGTCGAGATCGCCAAGACGTACTCGGGCAGCGACGCGCCGGGCTTCGTCAACGGCATCCTGGCCGCCGTGCACCGCGAGATGGGCCACAATCCCGCGACGCCATGAACGACCCCGAAGACGCGACGCTCGACCAGCTCATCGCGCGCCTCGAGCGCGCCGCTGAGCAGCTGCGCTCCGGAGATCTCAGCGCCGACGCCGCCGCGGGGCTCGTCGAGGACTGCGCGGCGCTCGCCTCGCAGGCGTCCGCCGAGCTCGAGCGACGCGGACGCGAGGCCGACCGCGTGGACCTGCCCGGCCAGGACTCGCTGCTCTAAGTGGCCTATCCCGAAGAGCTCCGCGAACAGATCGAGGACTACCTCGAGACGTTGCGGTTCTCCGACGAGGCGGTGACCGCCCAGCTCGTCGACTCGATGCGCTACAGCCTGCTCGCCGGCGGCAAGAGAATCCGGCCGGTGCTCGCGCTGGCGACCGCGCGCGCGATCGGGCGCGACGAAAAGGAGCTCCTCCCGCTGGCGGCGACGATCGAGCTGATCCATACGTACTCGCTCATCCACGACGACCTCCCCGCCATGGACGACGACGAGCTGCGCCGCGGGCGCCCGACGAACCACGTGGCGTTCGGCGAGGGGGTCGCGATCCTCTCCGGCGACGCCCTGTACGCCGAGGCCTTCCGCCACGTCCTGACCCACCAGCGCGGCGAGCCGCAGCACATCCTCGCCGCCGTCGCCGAGCTCGCGGCGGCGACCGGCGTCAACGGCATGGTCGGCGGCCAGTACGTCGACATCGCGGGCAGCGACGCCGAGGCGGGAGCCGATTCGGCGCAAGCGCTGCGGCGCCTACACGAGCTCAAGACCGGGCGGCTGATCGGGGCGTCGGTAGAGTGCGTACTGCTCATTGCCGGAATGAGCCGCCCCGATATGACCGACTACTGCGACTTCGCGTCAGAGCTTGGGGTGCTGTTTCAGATCGTCGACGACATCATCGACGTGACCGGCACGGACGATGCGCTCGGCAAGCCCAGCGGGAGCGACGAACGGCACGGCAAGCGCACCTACGTCAGCGAGTTCGGGCTCGACGGGGCGCGCGAGCTCGCGACCCGGTCGCACCGCCAGGCGCGAGCCTCCCTGCAAGCCGCCGCCCCAACCGGCGCACCAGAGCTCGAACAGATCACAGACTTCATCGCGACGCGCACCTCATGAGCCTGCTCGCCCGGATCAACCGCCCCCAGGATCTCCACACCCTGTCCGAGGAGGACCTCACGCGGGTCGCCGAGGAGGTCCGCTCGCACATCATCGACACCGTCGGCGAGATCGGCGGCCACTTCGGCGCGAACCTCGGCACGTGCGAGCTCGCCGTCGCGCTGCACTCGCTGCTCGACTCGCCGCGCGACAAGATCCTCTGGGACGTCGGCCACCAGGCCTACCCGCACAAGGTCCTCACCGGCCGCCGCGACCAACTCCCGACGATCCGCAAGTACGAGGGGCTCGCCCCGTTCTGTTCCATCGCCGAGTCCGAGCACGACATCATGGGCGCGGGGCACGCCTCGACCTCGATCGGCTACGCGGTCGGCCTCAAGGAGGGCATGAAGCGCGCCGGCACCGGCGACGACGGGAAGGTCGTCGCCGTCATCGGCGACGGCGCGATGACCGGCGGCGTCGCGTTCGAGGCGATCCACCAGGCCGGCGGCATGGGCCTGCCGCTCGTGGTCGTGCTCAACGACAACGGGATGTCGATCGCGCCCAACGTCGGCGCGCTGTCGCGCTACTTCAACCGCGTGCGCCTGAACCCGAAGCTCTGGCACACGCGCGAGAACGTCGAGGAACGGCTCTCCGACCTGCCCGGCCTCGGCCCGAAGTTCGAGCGCTTCGGCCCGATGATGAAGGAGTCGATCAAGGCCTTCTGGGCGCCGGGCCTCTTCTGGGAGGAGCTCGGGTGGGCGTACACCGGCGTCATCGACGGCCACGACGTGCGCGCCCTGCGCTTCGCGTTGCGCAGCGCGTTCGTCGCCGAGCGGCCGGTCGTCGTGCACATCGCGACCGTCAAGGGCAAGGGCTTCGCGCCGGCCGAGGAGGGCGGCCTCGAGGGCATGGAGCGCTGGCACGCCGCCAAGCCGAAGTCGATCGAGAACCGCGCGCCGACGAAGCACACGCCGCCGCTGCCGGGCGCCGTGCGCAGGGCGCCGCAGTACACCCAGGTCTTCGGCGACGCGCTCGTGCGCGAGTGCCGGCGCGACGAGCGCGTCGTCGGCATCACCGCGGCGATGAACTCCGGCACGGGCCTGAACATCCTCCAGAAGGCGATGCCCGACCGCTACTTCGACGTCGGCATCGCCGAGCAGCAGGCGATCCTCTTCGCGGCGGGGCTCGCGCTCGAGGGCGTCAAGCCGGTCGCGGCGATCTACTCGACGTTCCTCCAGCGGGCGTTCGACCAGATCGTCCACGACGTGTGCCTGCAGAAGCTCGGCGTCGTCTTCGCGATGGACCGCGCCGGCCTCGTCGGCGACGACGGCCCGACGCACCACGGCGTCTTCGACATCGCCTACATGCGCTGCCTGCCAAACATGACGCTCATGGCCCCGCGCGACGAGGCGATGCTCGTCCACATGCTGCACACGGCGCTGCTGCACGACGACGGCCCGGTCGCGCTGCGCTATCCGCGCGGGGAGGGCGTGGGCGTCGAGCTGCCGGCGATTGCGGAGCCGATCGAGATCGGCACCGGCGAGATCCTGCGCGAGGGCTCCGGGAAGGTCGCGATCGTCGGCTACGGCACCGGCGTCGAGAAGGGACTCGAGGCCGCGCTGCTGCTCGCCGAGCGGGGCCTGGACGTCACCGTCGCCGACGCGCGCTTCGCCAAGCCGATCGACGCCGCGCTCATGGGCCAGCTCGCCTCCGAGCACGAGCTGCTGGTCACCGTGGAGGAGGGCGTGCTCGCCGGCGGCTTCGGCAGCGCGGTGTGGGAGACCCTCAACGACGGCGGCGCCGGCGACACCCGCATCCTGCGCATCGGCATGCCGGACCGCTACGTCACGCACGGCACCCCGGCCATCCTGCACTCCGAGGTCGGATTCACCGGAAAGCGGATTGCCGAGCGAATAGAGGCCGCCGTCGCGGAGCGTGCACCGGCCGGGGCGTAGTGAGCAATGATTGCCGTGGATGGGTCGCCTCCGCCAGATCGCCGCGCTCGCCGTCGTCGCTGGTCTTGCTCTCGCCGGGTCGGGCTGCGGCGATGATCGGGTGCAGCCGATCGCGCTCCTGCAGATGACCCAGCCGACGGTCGTCGCGAAGAAGCGCGCGGCGCGGGACCTGCGCGTGCGGGCCTCCCTGACGGCGCCGGCCAGCGCGACGATCGGGCCGCCGGTCGTCGTGCCGCAGGTGGGCTCGATCGCCGTCGGCGCTCCGAACAATGGGCGCCTCGTCAACGGCGTCCAGCTGCCCGCCACCGGCCCGGACTGGATCGCGCTCAGCGCACCGCACAATCGCTGGACGACCGACCGGATGCTCACGTACCTGCTCGCAGTGCTGCGCGACTACCGGCTCGCGAACCCCGGCGCGCCGCAGGTGGTGATCGGCGATCTCAGCCTCCCGTTCGGCGGGCCGATGGGCGGGCACGTGTCGCACCAGAACGGGCTCGACGCCGACATCTACTATCCGCGGCTCGACCGCGGGCTTCAGGCGCCCACGCGCGTCCGCGACGTCGATCGCGCCTTGGCGCAGGATCTCGTGAGCCGCTTCGTGGCCGCGGGCGCGCAGTTCGCGTTCGTGGGCCTGTGGGTGGGGCTCGGCGGTCCAGCCGGGATCGTGCAGGCGATCCCCAACCACGACGACCACGTCCACGTGCGCATCGCGAACCTGCGCAGATAGCTACGGGCGGACGCGCAGCTCGGCGATCTGCTCGCCGCTGCCGTGCAGCTCGATCTCGAAGATGCCCTCGATGTTCGCGCGGAAGCGCAGGCCGACCGGGCGCCCGGCGGGCAGCGGCTTTTCGATGTCGTAGCCGTGGACGTGTATCTCGTCGGCCGTATTCGACGTCACGACGACGTTCACCGTCCGTCCCGTCTTGTAGCTCAGCCGCTTGACCCCGCCGACCGGCTTGCCGTCGCGCACCGTGATCCTCTTCGCGGCCGGGCGCTGTGGCTTGCGCTTCGCGACCGGGGTCGTCGTCGTGGCGCCGTTCGTCTGCGTGGGCGGCGTCGGGACGGTGGCCGGCTCGTCGCTTGAATCGTCGTCGCCGCCGAGCGACGGAACGACGATGATCGCGACGATCGCGGCGGCGACCGCGAGAAGGAGCAGGATCGCGCGTTGCTTGCCCGGCATCGCGGCGGAGGGTAGCGGGCAAAGAAACGGCCCCCGGCGATCGAAGCTCTTCACCCGGCGGGCAAAGAAACGGCCCGCCGGGTGAAGGCGGGCCGTTTCGGGAGGAGAGACCCTGCTATGTCGTCTTGCTATGTGAGCGCCGGGCGTCCCATTCAAGGCGGGCCCCGGGGGAGGCCGTGCCCTGCGCTTGTCCAAGTGTGCTGGCTGACCGGCCAGTCGAGAGTGAGAGGGGTCACACAAGGAACGCGTTACCGTTCGCGGCCATGGCCCGCGTGCGCTTGGACACCTTGCTGGCCGAGCGCGGGCTGTTCCCGTCGCGCACGCGCGCCGCGGCATCCGTCATGGCCGGCGAGGTGCGCATCGGCGACGACGGGGCGAGGGCCGCAAAGCCCGGCCAGCTCGTCGAGCAGGACGTCGCGCTCGCGGTGGACGAGCGCCCGCGCTTCGTCTCGCGCGGCGGGATCAAGCTCGCCAACGCGCTCGGGCAGTTCGGGGTCGACCCGGCGGGCCGCAGCGCCCTCGACGTCGGCGCCTCCACCGGGGGCTTCAGCGACTGCCTGCTGCAGGGCGGTGCCCGGCGCGTCATCGCGCTTGACGTCGCCTACGGCAAGCTCGACTGGGGCCTGCGCAACGACGAGCGCGTGACCGTGCTCGAGCGCACGAACGCCCGCGGCATGAAGCCCGCCGACCTCCCGTACGCGCCGGACCTCGTCGTGATCGACGTGTCGTTCATCTCGCTGGCGAAGGTCCTGCCCGCCGTCCTGCAGGTCGCCGCCCCGAGCCACGACGTGCTGGCGATGGTCAAGCCGCAGTTCGAGGTCGGGCGCGGGCGGGTCGGCAAGGGCGGAGTCGTGCGCGACCCGGACGATCGCCGCGCGGGGCTCGTCGGCGT
>JBOGYT010000267.1:0-4048 GCA_050696955.1 Solirubrobacteraceae bacterium
CGCCGCCGGACATCGCGACGAGCGTGCGCTCGGGCTCGGGGTCCGTGTGGGCGTCGGCGCGCACTGCCGCTCCCAGCGCCCGATGCATCGCATCGGACGCCAGATCGGCGGCGTGCAGCTTGCCGGCGCTCAGCCCGCCCAGCTCGGACGCGACCTGCGCCGCGCCGACGCGCGCCGCGCCGAGCACGCCCGAGCCTTCGACGAGCTCCACGATCGCGCTGCCGGCGGCGATCATCGCGCCGCAGCCCGAGGCCTCGAAGCCCGCCTCGCTGACCCGGTCGCCGCTGACCCGCAGCGACACCCGGATCAGGTCGCCGCAGACGTGCCCACCGGCCGCGCCGTCATGGCCACCGGCGACCGTACAGCCGCGGCCGCGCGGATGGCGGAGGTGATCTTCGAAGCGCTCGTCGGGCATGGTGGTCGAGTGTAGGCCGATGAGTCTGCGGCCCCCAGCACGAGGTCAGGCGGAGCTCGTGCTCGGCTCCGGGGCTTCGACGGCGGCCGACTGCTTGAGCGCCCGGCCGGCGCGGACGGGCGCCGGGATCAGCGCCGCGCCGACGAGGATGAGGACGAACGCGGCGATCCGCACGCCCACGACGAGCGGGCTGTCCCCGAGCCGGTCTCCGAAGACCGCCAGCCCGGCGAGGATCGTCGAGAGGTTGGCCGCGACCGAGGTGACCGCGATCACGACCACCCCGTCGCCGATCTGCAGGCTGCGCGCGGACGCGAAGAACGAGAAGACCGCGGCGGAGACGATGATCGCGCTCCACGGGCTGAGCAGTCCGATGAGCCCGCTGTCGAGGTCGCCGGACAGCGCCTTGATCGCCACGTCGGAGATCCCGAACCCGAGCCCCGCGGCGATGCCGAGCAGCACGCCGCGCTGCTCGGGGATGCGCTCGATGAGGTGCGACACGACGAGCAGCACGCCGATCGCGATGGCGATCCCCTCGAAGAGGATCATCCCCGTCAGCGAGTAGCCGGAGTGGGCTCCTCCGCCACCGCCGCCGCCGGTCAGCGTCAGCAGGCTGAGCGACACCGCCACGAGGCCGATCCCGAGCCACTGGCGATGACCGAGCTCGAAGCCGAAGAACCGCTCGGCGAGCACGGCGAGGAAGACGAGCCCGCCCGCCAGCACCGCCTGCCCGATCGAGAGCGGGGCGAGCGTCAGCGCGGCCACGTGCAGCGCGAAGGCCACCGCCGCCACCGCCCAGCCGATGCTCCACCACTTCGAACGAAACAGGTCGGCCGCGCTGCGCAGCGGATGGCGCATGTCGACGTCGGGGGCCGCGATCGCGCCCTTGTACTTCAACAGGAAGGCGAGGTTCGTTCCGAGCGCCGACAGCAATGCGCAGATCAGCCCCAGCCCGACCACCGGCGAGACGTTGCTCACGTTGGTCAGGCCCTACCCGGTCGGGCGCCTTACACGCAAAAGGGGGGCGTGGACAGAATCCACGCCCCCTGTTGACGCCGCGCTCGGCCTCAAGTCTTGTGTGGCGACCTCAGTCGCCGGCGAGCGCGTCGCCGACGGCCTGGCTGAGCTCGTGCGGCTCGCTGAGGCCGACGATCGTGCGCGTCTGCCCCTTCTCGCCGATGATCAGCGTCGTCGGTGACTGCGCGATCTT
This sequence comes from Solirubrobacteraceae bacterium, assembly GCA_050696955.1. Classification (GTDB taxonomy): domain Bacteria; phylum Actinomycetota; class Thermoleophilia; order Solirubrobacterales; family Solirubrobacteraceae; genus CADCVQ01. The sequence continues at coordinate 1,623 of JBOGYT010000267.1, forward strand.
CACGCCGCGGGTGATCGAGCCGTAGTCGCCCACGCGAGCGATCGGAATGACGTGGACCTTGACCTTGCCGTTGCGCGTGTTCAGCGACCGGACGGCGCCGCGCGTGGCGATGTCGTCGGCGCTGTCGGCGCTCCAGAAGAGCATGACGACGACCTTGCCCTGGGAGACCTCGCGCATGACGGCGCGCTCCTTCGCGGTCTCGCCGCGCTGGACCGCCGCACCGGCCGAGCTCTTCGCGGGGGCGGGAGCCTGCGACTTCGACGCGGAGGGCGTCGAGGCGGCGGGCGTGGCCGGCGTTCGCTGACCGGCTGCCTCGGTGGCAGTCTGCAGCTTGGCGTTGGCGGCGTCGGAGGCGGCCCCGGCCTGCTTGGCGGCGGGGATCTCCTTGGTCGACGCGGCGGGGGTGTTCTCGACCGCGACGGGCTTGGGTCGCAGAGCGACGAGCCACACCGCTGCGAGAAGCACGGTGGCAGCGAGTGCGATGAGCATCGGGCGAGAGACCTGATCCATGGCCCCCCTGTCGGCACCGCGATGGCGCCGCGCGAGATTTTCGTCTGGCGTTTAGTACACGTGTCCGCCGCGCTCGAGGCGGCGGGCCGCGCTCAGCCCGGCTGCCGCCCCGGAGGCGCCAGGAGCTTGAGCCCGAGCTCGCGCAGCTGGTCCGCCTCGACCGGCGCGGGGGCGCCCGTCAGCGGGTCCGAGCCGCTCGCGGTCTTGGGGAACGCGATGACCTCGCGGATCGAGTCGCGGCCGGCGATCAGGGCGACGATGCGGTCGATGCCGTAGGCGATGCCGCCGTGCGGGGGCGCGCCGTAGCGCAGCGCCTCGAGCAGGAAGCCGAAGCGCCGCTCGGCCTCCTCGTCGTCCATCCCGATCGCGCGGAAGACCTGGCGCAGGACCTCGGGGTCGTGCGTGCGGATCGACCCCCCGCCGAGCTCCCAGCCGTCGACGACCATGTCGTAGGCGCGCGAGCGCAGCGAGCCGGGGTCGTCGAACGAGCGGGCACCGCCCCCGGAGGGGGTGGTCGGGGCGGTGAACGGGTGGTGCAGCGCGTCCCAGCGGCCCTCCTCCTCGTTGTAGCCGAACATCGGGAAGTCGACGATCCAGAGCACGTCGTGGCGCCCCTCCGGGACAAGGTCGAAGCGCTCCGCGAGCTCGAGCCGCAGCGCCCCGAGCGCGGCCGCGACCGTGGCGGGCTTGTCGGCGACGGCGAGCAGCAGGTCGCCGGGCTGGGCGTCGAGCGCGCCGGTCACCGCGGCGATCTCCTCCTCGGAGAGGAACTTCGCGATCGGTGAGCGCCACGTGCCGTCGTCCTGCACGAACGCCCACACCAGGCCGCCCGCGCCGTAGCGCTTGGCGACCTCGGTCAGCGCGTCGAGCTCCGAGCGCGGCAGCTCGCGCCGGCCGGCGTTGATCGCGCGCACGGCGCCGGGTGGGTGGGACCGATTCAGCACGGACGCGAAGACCTTGAACTCCGCCCCGCGCAGGTGCTCGGACACGTCGCTGATCTCCAGGCCGAAGCGCGTGTCGGGCCGGTCCGTGCCGTAGCGCAGCAGCGCGTCGTCGTACGTCAGGCGCGGGTAGGGCGGCGCCTGGACGTCGAGGCCACCGACGTCGAAGACGCGCGCCATCACGCGCTCGAGCAGGTCGATGACGTCGTCCTCGTCGACGAAGGACATCTCGAGGTCGAGCTGCGTGAACTCGGGCTGGCGGTCGGCGCGCAGGTCCTCGTCGCGGAAGCAGCGCGGGATCTGGAAGTAGCGCTCGTAGCCGGCGATCATCAGCAGCTGCTTGAAGATCTGCGGCGACTGCGGCAGCGCGTAGAACGACCCCGGCTGCATGCGCGAGGGCACGAGGAAGTCGCGCGCGCCCTCGGGCGTCGAGCGCGTGAGGATCGGCGTCTCGATCTCGAGGAAGTCCTCCTCCGACAGCGCCTCGCGGATGGTGCGCACGATCTCGTGGCGCAGGACCATCGCCTCGATCATCGGTGCGCGGCGCAGGTCGAGCGTGCGGTGGCGCAGGCGCAGCGTCTCGTCGACGTCGACGTCCTCGTCGAGCGGGAAGGGCGGCGTGAGCGACTCGGCGAGGTGATCCATCTCCGCCACCTGGATCTCGATCTCGCCGGTCGCGAGGTTCGGGTTCTCCTTGCCCTCTTCGCGGCGGACGACCTCGCCGGCGGCGCTGATGACGTGCTCGGGGCGCAGGCGCTCGGCGGCGGCGAAGCGCTCGGCGTCGGCCTCGGGGTGGAACACGAGCTGCACGATCCCCGACCGGTCGCGCAGGTCGACGAAGATCAGCCCGCCGTGGTCGCGGCGGCGATGCACCCAGCCGGCGACGCGCACCTGCTCGCCCACGCGCTGCGCGTCGAGCTCGCCCGCCCATGCGTCGCGGTACTCGTTGGGCCGCGGGGGCCTCACAGTTCAAGC
>JBOGYT010000268.1:0-10684 GCA_050696955.1 Solirubrobacteraceae bacterium
GGTCCAGGGCGGCCGGCAGCGGCAGGGGCGCGGGCCGCCACGGCCGCGCGGCGATCCGCACGCGGGCCTCCGCGACGGTGCCGATCGGTCCGCTCGCCGGCGAACCGAACGCCGCCGGCGACGTGGAGGCGACCTTGCGCACCGCCCGCGCGGCGTGCAGCTCACCGGCGAAGGCGACGATCGCACCAAGGCCGGCGGTGTCCTCGGCGCGCGCCGCGTGGACGGCGTCGCGGAGGTTCGCCGCGCCGTCCGCTCCGAGCGTCTGCGAAGGACGGATCGCGCCGGTCAGCACGATCGGCTCGGGGCGCCCGTGCAGCACGTCGCACAGCACCGCCGTCTCCTCGAGCGTGTCCGTGCCGTGGGTGATGACGACGCCCCGGCCCGCCCGTGTCTCGTCGAGCGCGGCGCTCGCGATCCGCAGCGCATCAGCCGTGTCGAGGTGCGCTCCGGGACGGTCGGCGATCGATCGCGCCCGCAGGTCCTCCACCTCCGCCAGCCCGGGAACCTCGGCCAGCAGGCCCTCGGCGTCGAGCGCGGGTCGCGCGCGCGGCCCCTGCATGGCGATCGTGCCGCCCGTGGAGAGCACGGTCACCGGTCTCATGTCGCGGGGCCCGGGCACTGATTCGGGCCATGACCGCTGCTACGCTTCGGGCTCCGCCTCGTAGTGCCACGCGCCGCCTCAGAGGCACTCCCAAGAGCTTGACACCCTTGCCGCCACAGGCCGACGGCCTCTACGACCCGACCTATGAGCACGACGCGTGTGGCGTCGCACTGGTTGCCCGCTTGGACAACGTGCCCTCGCACGAGGTCGTCGAGAAGGGCCTGCAGGCCGTCGAGAACCTCGAGCACCGCGGCGCCACCGGCGCCGATGCGCGCACCGGCGACGGCGCCGGGATGCTGCTGCAGATGCCCGACAGGTTCTTCCGGGCGACCGTCGACTTCGAGCTGCCCGCGCTGGGCCAGTACGGCGTCGCGGTCTGCTTCTTGCCCACCGATCCGCAGCGGCGCGCGAAGCTCGAGGAGCTGCTCGAGCTCAACGTCCGCGTCGAGGGCCAGCACGTCATCGGCTGGCGCGACGTCCCGGTCGACACCGAGCACGTCGGCGAGACCGCCAACGAGACGCGCCCGGTCATGCGCCAGCTGCTCGTCGAGGCAGGCCCGGGCTTTGACAGCAACCGCGACGCCTTCGATCGCAAGCTCTACGTCATCCGGCGCATCTGCGAGCTGGCCGCCGGCCCGGATCTCTACATCGCATCGTTCTCGTCGCGCACGATCGTCTACAAGGGCATGCTCGTGCCCGACCAGGTGCGCGGCTTCTTCCCCGACCTGACCCACCCGAAGATGGCCAGCGCGATGGCGCTCGTGCACTCGCGCTTCTCGACGAACACGTTCCCGAGCTGGCCGCTCGCGCACCCGTACCGCGTGATCGCCCACAACGGCGAGATCAACACGCTCATGGGCAACGTCAACTGGATGCGCGCGCGCGAGTCGCAGCTCGCGTCCAGGCTCTTCGGTCTCGATCTGCAGAAGATCATGCCGATCGTCACGCCCGGCAACTCCGACACGGCGACGTTCGACAACGTGCTCGAGCTGCTCATGCTCGCCGGCCGGTCGCTGCCGCATGCCGTGATGATGATGATTCCCGAGGCGTACGCCGACCGCGACGACCTCCCGGACTACCTCAAGGGCTTCTACGCCTTCCACTCCTGCCTCATGGAGCCGTGGGACGGCCCGGCCGCCGTCGCGTTCACGAACGGCAGCGTCGTCGGGGCCACGCTGGACCGCAACGGCCTGCGGCCCGGGCGCTGGGTCGAGACGCACGACGGGCTCGTCGTGCTCGGCTCGGAGGCCGGCCTGCTGCCGATCAAGCCCGGCGAGGTCAAGCGGCTCGGGCGCCTGCAGCCCGGCAAGCTCTTCCTCGTCGACCTCGAGCGCCACCGGATCGTCGAGGACGACGAGGTCAAGCGCGAGGTCGCAGGCCAGCGCCCCTACGGCGACTGGTTCGAGCAGAACACGGTCCACTTCGACGACCTCGCCGAGGCGCAGGTGACCCTGACGGGCCTGCAGCCGACGCGCCTGCGCCAGCTCGCGTTCGGCTACACGCAGGAGGACGAGCGCGTGCTCATCTCGCCGATGGCGGCGACCGGCGCCGAGCCCGTCGGCTCGATGGGCAACGACAACGCGCTGGCCGTGCTGTCGGACCGCCGCCCGCCGCTCTTCACGTACTTCAAGCAGCTCTTCGCGCAGGTCACGAACCCGCCGATCGACCCGATCCGCGAGAACATCGTCATGTCGCTGCAGACGAACGTCGGCAGCGAGAAGAACCTGCTGTCCGAGTCGCCCGAGCACGCCCACCAGCTCATCCTCGACCAGCCGATCCTGCGCAACCGCGAGCTCGAGACCCTGCGCCAGGTCCACGACGAGATTTTCCGCGCGCACACGCTCGACATGACGTGGGACGTCGAGGCCGGCCCCGACGGGATGAAGGCTCGGCTCGCGCGGCTGTGCGACGAGGCGCACGACGCCGTCGCCGCGGGTGTCAGCGTGCTCATCCTGTCCGACCGCCAGGTCGGCCCGAAGCGGGTCGCGATCCCGTCGCTGCTCGCCGTCGGCGCCGTCCACGAGCACCTCGTGCGCGAGGGCACCCGCCTGCGGACCGGCCTCGTGCTCGAGTCCGGCGAGCCGCGCGAGGTCCACCACATGGCGACGCTCATCGCGTATGGCGCCAAGGCGATCAACCCCTACCTGCTGCTCGACACCGTCGACGAGCTCGTCGCCGACGGGCGCGTCCCGGGCGTCTCCGACCCCGATCAGGGGCAACGCAACATCGTCAAGGCGATCGGCAAGGGGCTGCTCAAGACGATCTCGAAGATGGGGATCTCGACGATCCAGTCCTACTGCGGCGCGCAGATCTTCGAGGCCGTCGGGCTCGAGCACGACCTCGTCGACCGCCACTTCACCGGCACGGCGTCGCGCATCGGCGGCATCGGGATCGACGTGCTCGCCCAAGAAACGATCGCTCGCCACGCGCAGGCGTACCCGGCATCGCACGACATGCTCCTGCCGGTCGGCGGCGTCTACGCCTGGCGGCGCGACGGCGAGTACCACATGTGGAACCCCGAGACGATCGCGCTGCTCCAGCACGCGGTCCGCCTCGACGGCACGGGCGGCGACGCGCTGGCGAAGTACCGCGAGTACGCGGCGCTCTCCAACGACGACGCGACGCGCCGGGCGACCCTGCGCGGGCTCATGAAGTTCAAGACCGCCGGCATCGAGCCTGTCCCGCTCGACGAGGTCGAGCCGGCCAAGAAGATCGTCAGGCGCTTCGCGACCGGCGCGATGTCGCTCGGCTCGATCTCACGCGAGGCGCACGAGAACCTCGCCATCGCGATGAACCGCCTCGGCGGCCGCTCGAACACCGGCGAGGGCGGCGAGGACCCGGTCCGCTACACGCCCGATCCCAACGGCGACCTGCGCCGCTCGTCGATCAAGCAGGTCGCGTCGGGGCGCTTCGGGGTGACGATCCACTACCTCGTCAACTCCGATCAGCTGCAGATCAAGATGGCCCAGGGCGCCAAGCCAGGCGAGGGCGGCCAGCTCCCCGGCCACAAGGTCGACAACTACATCGGCGGGGTGCGCCACACGACGCCCGGCGTCGGTCTCATCTCGCCGCCGCCGCACCACGACATCTACTCGATCGAGGACCTCAAACAGCTCATCTACGACCTGCGCTGCTCGAACCCGCGCGGCCAGGTGTCGGTCAAGCTCGTCGCCGAGATCGGCGTCGGCACCGTCGCCGCCGGCGTCTCGAAGGCGAACGCCGACCACGTGCTCATCTCCGGCCACGACGGCGGCACGGGCGCGTCGCCGCTGAGCTCGATCCAGGCGGCCGGCGTGCCGTGGGAGATCGGCCTCGCCGAGACCCAGCAGACCCTGCTGCGAAACGACCTGCGCTCGCGCATCATCGTCCAGACCGACGGGCAGCTGAAGACCGGCCGCGACGTCGCGATCGCCGCGATGCTCGGCGCCGACGAGATGGGCTTCTCGACCGCCCCGCTCATCGCGACGGGCTGCATCATGATGCGCGCCTGCCACCTGAACACATGCCCGGTGGGCATCGCGACGCAGGATCCCGAGCTGCGCAAGCGCTTCCAGGGGACGCCCGAGCACGTCGTGAACTTCTTCTTCTTCGTCGCCGAGGAGGTCCGCGAGATCATGGCCTCGCTCGGCCTGCGCTCGATGGACGAGCTCATCGGCCGCAGCGACCTGCTCGAGGCCGACGGCGCGATCGAGCACTGGAAGGCGCGCGGCGTCGACCTGTCGAAGGTCCTCGCCCGGCCGGACATTCCCGAGGGCGCGCCGCTGCGGCGCGTGCGCCCGCCCGACCCCGTGCTCGACGACGCGCTGGACTGGGATCTCGTCGACGAGGCGCGCGGCGCGCTGGAGCACGGCGAGCGCGTGTCGATCGAGAAGCCGATCCGCAACGTCAACCGCTGCGTCGGCGGCATCCTCTCCAGCCACATCGCCAAGCGCTACGGCGAGGAGGGCCTGCCGGCCGAGACGATCTGCATCGAGTTCCGCGGCTCGGCCGGGCAGTCGTTCGGCGGCTGGCTGGCACCGGGCGTGAGCTTCACCTTGCACGGCGACACGAACGACTACACCGGCAAGGGCCTGTCAGGCGGAACGCTGGCGATCATGCCGCCCGACGGCGTGACGTTCGTCGCCGAGGAGAACGTCATCATCGGCAACACGGTCCTGTACGGCGCGACGAGCGGCAAGCTGTTCGCCCGCGGGCTCGCCGGCGAGCGGTTCGCCGTGCGCAACTCGGGGGCGAGCGCGGTCATCGAGGGCGTCGGCGACCACGGCTGCGAGTACATGACCGGCGGGCGGGTCGTGGTGCTCGGCCCGACGGGGCGCAACTTCGCCGCCGGCATGAGCGGCGGCCTGGCGTTCGTGCTCGACGAGGACGGAACGCTGCCCGCTCGCATGAACCCGGAGCTGCTCGATCAGCTCTCAGAGCTCGACGAGGGCGACGTGATCGAGGTCCGGGCGCTCGTCTGCGAGCATGCCGAGCGCACCGGCTCGCCGGTCGCCCAGCGCGTGCTCGACGAGTGGGACGAGCTGCTGGCGCACTTCGTGAAGGTCTTCCCAACCGACTACAAGCGCGTGCTCGCCGAGCTCGCGGCGCAGGAGGCCGCCGCCTCCAACGGCTCCGGCCCGAACGGCGGCCCGCCGCGCACCGACGAGTTCGCCGACGAGACGGTCAACGTCGTCGGCACGCCGCACACGCGCGAAACAGACGGCGAGTAGCGGTTCGATGGGCGAGCTGGGGGCATTCCTGAAGATCGAGCGCGTCGGCGTGCCGTACCGCGACGCGTCCGAGCGCGTCGGCGACTACGAGGAGTTCATGGTGCGCCGGCCCGATCCGGAGCTGGCGGCGCAGGGCGCGCGCTGCATGGAGTGCGGCGTGCCGTTCTGCCACAACGGCTGCCCGCTGGGCAACCTCATCCCCGACTGGAACGACCTCGTCTACCGCGACCGCTGGCAGGACGCGATCGTCCAGCTGCACGCGACGAACAACTTCCCCGAGTTCACCGGGCGGCTGTGCCCGGCGCCGTGCGAGGCGGCCTGCGTGCTCGAGATCCGCGAGGGCGACGCGGTGACGATCAAGCAGATCGAGAACTCGATCATCGACCGCGCCTGGGAGCAGGGCTGGGTCGTGCCCGTGCCGCCCGAGCACGAGACAGGCGCGACGGTCGCCGTCGTCGGCGCCGGCCCGGCGGGCATGGCGGCCGCGCAGCAGCTGCGCCGCGCCGGCCATGCCGTGACGCTGTACGAGCGCGACGAGGCCGCGGGTGGCCTGGTCCGCTTCGGGGTGCCGGACTTCAAGATCGAGAAGCGCATCGTCGAGCGCCGCGTGCAGCAGCTCATCGACGAGGGCGTCGATGTGCGCTGCGGCGTCGACGTCGGCGTCGATGTCTCCGCCGAGGAGCTGCGCGAGCGCTTCGACGCCGTCGTGCTGGCGACCGGCTCGCGGACGCCGCGCGACCTGCCGGTCGGAGGCCGCGAGCTCGATGGCATCCATTTCGCGATGGACTACCTCTACGACCGCAACCGCTGGGTCGCGACGCAGACCGGAACGCCGACCGGGTCCGAGCCGCCGCAGATCCGCGGGCTGACGGCGAAGGACAAGCACGTCATCGTCATCGGCGGCGGCGACACGGGCGCGGACTGCGTCGGCAACTCGATCCGCGAGGGCGCCGCGTCGATCACCCAGCTCGAGCTTTTGCCCGAGCCGCCGCCCACGCGCCCCGACGACCGCACGCCGTGGCCGCTGTGGCCGCAGAAGTTCCGCCTCAGCTATGCGATGGAGGAGGCGCGCGAGGCCGGTCGCGGCGAGCAGGACTACTCCGTCGTCACGACGCACTTCTCCGGCGACGAGGACGGCAGGGTGCACAAGCTGCACTACGCCCAGGCCGAGCCCGCGCCGCCGTTTCAGCCCGTCGCGGGGACCGAGGGCGAGCTGCGCGCCGACCTCGTGCTGCTCGCGATGGGCTTCCTGCATCCCGAGCAGGAGCTGCTCGACGCGCTCGGCGTCGCCAAGGACCCGCGCGGCAACGCCAAGGCCGTCAAGCCGTACACGACATCCGTCGACGGCGTCTTCGCCGCCGGCGACGCGCGCCGCGGCCAGTCGCTCATCGTGTGGGCGATCAACGAGGGCCGCCAGTGCGCGCGGATGGTCGATCGCTACCTGGGCGAGCTGCAGCCCGACGTGCGGACGGGCAACGTGACCGAGCCGGACGCGGGCCCCGAGGGTCCGCCGCAGCACGTCGGGCCCGGCGTCGCGGCGTAGTCCCGGACTTCTGTGCGGTCGTTCGCTCCGCGCGTCTGGAGCTGCTCAAGCAGCACGATCCGCTCGGCCTGGCCTGCGTGCCCTTCGCCCTCGCCGGACTGCGCTTGACTCGATCCTCGTAAACGCCGCCCAGCATCGCCACGGCCGACGCACCGGGTTCCGGTGCTTTTTACTAATGAGACCAGCCTGCCAGACTGCTTGACCATCGGCATCGAGGACGTCGTGCGGTGGGGCGCGGGGTCGGGCAGTCTGACTCGCGAACTCGTCGACAGTGTCAGGGAGGGCGGCATACAGCGCAGCAGACACAGGGACGCGGGGCTGAAACTCAACGATCGCCTTCGAGGGCGACCCATGGCGGTCATCGCGCTCGCGCTGGCCTTGACCTGCGCGGTTTTCGTCCTGCGGCTCGTCGACAGCGACCCCGCCGCCGGGGTCTTCGTGCTGCTCATCGTGCCGATCGCGATCTGCGCGGTCGAGTTCGGCTTTGCGGGGGGAATCACGGCAGCAGCCGTCGCCCTCGTGCTGATCGCGATCGCAGATGTCGTGGCCGAGCTCTCGTTCGGGCCGCTCGGATATCTGTCGCGCGGGGCGACCTACCTCGTCGTCGGTGGGCTGCTCGGAAGCTTCGTGACCAGGCAGCGCAAGCTCGAGCGCCAGGTCATGCGCGCCGAGGAGATGTCGCTCGACCTGCTCGCCACGGCGAGCTTCGACGGCAGCTTCACCCGCCTGAACCCGGCATGGCAGCGCGCGCTGGGCTACACGGAGGAAGAGCTCTGCGCGCGCCCGTTCACGGACTTCGTGCACCCCGACGATCGCGAGCGCACGGACGCCGAGATGGCAAAGCTCGTCACCAGCGGCGAGGACACGATCGGTTTCCGCAACCGGTATCTGGCGAGCGACGGATCGGTTCGGCACCTCGAATGGAACTCGCGCGCGATCGCCGACGAGCAGATGGTCTACGCCGTCGCGCGCGACATCACCGATCGCGCGCAGGCAGAAGCTGTCGCTGCGGCGGCAAAGGCGGAGGCCGAGCGCGCAAATCACTCCAAGAGCGAGTTCCTGTCGCGGATGAGCCATGAGCTGCGCACGCCGCTGAACTCGATCCTCGGCTTCGGACAGCTGCTCCAGATGGAGGAGCTCGACACCCGCCAGCGTGAGAGCGTCGATCAGATCCTGCGCGCCGGACGGCACCTGCTCGAGCTCATCAACGACGTGCTCGACATCTCCCGGATCGAGGCGGGCACGCTGAACATCTCGCTCGAGCCGGTCGACGTCGTCAGCGTGCTACGAGACGTGCTCGGGCTGGTCGGGCCGCTGGCGGCCGATCACAAGATCGAGCTGATCGCCGATCTCGAGGACGCCGGGCACCCCTACGCGCTCGCGGACCGCCACCGGCTGCGCCAGGTGCTGCTGAACTTGCTCTCGAACGCGGTGAAGTACAACCGCGAGGGCGGCAACGTGCGGGTGTCGGTGGAGGCCGTCGGCGAACGCATCCGGATCACCGTGCGCGACAGCGGCATGGGCATCTCCGAAGCGCGCTTCGCGGGGCTCTTCCGGCCCTTCGACCGCCTCGGCGCCGAGCAGACCGCGATCGAGGGCACCGGGTTGGGGCTCGTGCTGTCCAAACGGCTCGTCGAGGCGATGGGCGGCAGCATCGGCGTGGCCAGCGAGGCCGGCGTCGGCTCGACGTTCTCCGTCGATCTGGACGGCGCTGAGAGCCCGATGAGCGAGGAGGCGCTCGATGCGGTTCGTGCGGCAGGGCATACCGTTCCGCCGGACGTCGGTTCGGCGACGCTGCTCTACGTCGAGGACAACCTCGCGAACCTCAAGCTGATCGAGCACATCTTCGCCGAGCAGCCGGGGCTGACGCTGCTCTCGGCGATGCACGGCGGGCTCGGGCTGGAGCTCGCGCGTATGCACCGGCCCGATCTCATCCTGCTCGACCTGCACCTGCCCGACATGACCGGCGACGACGTGCTGGCGCGCCTGCGCGAGGATCCCGCCACGGGCGCGATCCCCGTCATCGTCCTGAGCGCGGACGCCACCGACGGCCGCATCGCGCGCCTGCTGCAGACCGGCGCCACGGCGTACCTGACGAAGCCGCTTGACGTCGAGCAGTTCCTGGCCACCGTCGGTGACGCGCTGGAGGGCGGGCCGGACTCGCGGTGACCCTCGAGAGCGCTCGGATCCTGGTCGTGGACGACGATCGCGCGAACGTCCTGCTGCTCGCGCGGCTGCTCGAGCGCTGGGGGTATACGAACGTGACCTCGACGACCGACTCGCGGGAGGTCGTGGCGCTGTGCGAGCGGCTGGAGCCCGACCTGCTCGTGCTCGATCTGCACATGCCATCGCCCGACGGCTTCGAGCTGATGGAGCTGCTGGCGCCGTGGTCGGCGGCGCAGGGCTACGTGCCGATCCTCGTGCTGACGGCCGATGCGTCCGAGACGGCCAAGGAGCGGGCGCTGTCGTTCGGTGCGAAGGATTTCCTGACCAAGCCGCTCGAAGCGACCGACGTCCGGCTGCGGGTCAGGAACCTCCTCGACACCCGTCGCCTGCACTTCGAGCTGCAAAGCCAGAACGCGCGGCTCGAGGAGCGCGTCAAGGCGCGCACGTCCGATCTCGAGCAATCGCGGCACGAGATCCTCGACCGGCTCGCGCTCGCGGCCGAGTACCGCGACGACGACACCCACCAGCACGCGCAGCGCATCGGGCGGACCGCCGGGCTCGTCGCCCGGCAGCTCGACCTGCCGACCACCACGGTCGAGCACATCCGGCGCGCCGCGCCGCTGCACGACATCGGCAAGATCGGGATCCCCGACCGCATCCTGCTCAAGCCGGGCAAGCTCACGGATGACGAGTTCGCCGTGATCAGGACGCACACGACGATCGGGGCGCAGATGCTGTCCGGCAGCGCGGCGCCGATGCTGCAACTCGCGGAGGAGATCGCGCTCACCCACCACGAACGCTGGGACGGCGCCGGCTATCCCAACGGCCTGGACGGCGAGCGGATCCCGATCCCCGGCCGGATCGTGGCGATCGCCGACGTCTTCGACGCGCTCGCACACGATCGCCCGTACAAGCGTGCCTGGCCGATCGACGCGGCGCTCGCAGAGATCGAGGATCAGCGCGCGCGCGCATTCGATCCCGACATCGTGGACGCGTTCCAGGCCCTCGACGCCCGCGAGCTGCTCGTGCGGTTCGCGGACGTCTGAACGGGGAGGCTCGGCAGCGCGAGCAGCGCGGCGACCGGGTAGGGTCGGCTCGGATGCTGACCTACCTCATCCTGCTCGCGCTGGTGGGCCTGATCGTCGGTGCGCTCGGCCGGCTCGCACTCCCCGGCAAGGACCCGATGAGCATTCCCATGACGATGGGGATCGGCATCGCCGGCTCGCTGATCGCCGGCCTGCTGTGGTCGGTGGTCTTCGATGACCGCGGCTACGCGCCCTTCATCCTGTCGGTCGCCTGCACCGCCGGGATCGTGTATTTCATCCGCCGCTCGCGCGGTGGTGGGCTCATCGACCCGGGCGCGCCGCCGGCAGACCGCTGATCTCGCGGCTGCGACGGCGCGCGGCAACCGCAGCTACCCGTCTCGTCGCTCCATCAAGGTGAGTACGAACGCGACGGGCAGCGCGGCGACGATGAGCACGGCGACGCCGAACCAGTCGGGCCGCTCGTCGGCGATGACGAGCTGCAGCGCGATGAACAGGACCGTGAACCCGAGCCAGTAGGCGCCGAAGCGCGCTGCGGGGCTCACCGTTCCTCACGCTCCTCGCCGGCCGTGGCCGTGCAATGCGCGACCGTCGCGGTGGCGGCCAGCGCCAGGAGCAGCTG
>JBOGYT010000269.1:0-7867 GCA_050696955.1 Solirubrobacteraceae bacterium
GCGCTGATCGCGCGTCCCGATCCCGATCTCGGCTTCGCGCGGGCACCCGCCGCCCGGAGCGCTGATCCGGCGCTCGGCCTGCAGGCCGCGCTGCACGATCACCTCGGTCCCGATGCCGAGAGCGAGCATCGACTCGTCACCGTGGCCTTCGCGCAGTTCCGGGGGCTCGACGAGATTCTCCGCGACGCCGGCGCGGCCGCCGCCGCGGCGCAGCTCGGCGCGCTCCTCGAACGCTCCCAGCGCGCGTGCGAGCGCTACGGGGTCACGTTCCTGGGAACCGACACCGACGATCGCGCGGGCAAGCTCTTCCTCGTTGCGGGCGCCCCGACCGCGTCGACCGACGACGAGGAGCGCATGCTGCACGCGCTGCGCGAGATCGTCGGCGGCGCGAGCGAGCTGCGCCTGCGCGCCGGCGTCAACCGCGGGCGCGCGTTCGCCGTGCACCTCGGCTCGCCGCAGCGACGCACGTACACCACGATGGGGGACACGACGAACCTCGCGGCACGCGTCATGGGCAAGGCCCCCGACGGTGCCGTGCTGGCCACGCGCGCGGTGCTCGATCGCGTGCGCGCGAGATTCGCCCTGTCCCCGGTCGCCCCGTTCCAGGTGAAGGGCAAGCGCTCGCTCGTCGAGGCCGAGATCGTCGGCGAGCCGCGTGCGGCCGGCCATGGCGCGGACGGCCACGTGTCCCCGCTGGCCGGTCGGGAGGCCGAGCTGCGGACGCTGCGCGAGGCGCTCGCCGCCGCCCGGGCAGGTGACGGACAGCTCGTCGAGCTCGTGGGGGAGCCCGGGATCGGCAAGTCGCGGCTCGTCGCCGAGCTGGCGGCCGATGCCGACGCATCGGCGATGCGCCGCTTCGTCGTCGAGGGCGGCGCGTACGGGACCTCGACGCCGTACTACGCGCTGCGCGCGCCGCTGCGGCGGCTGATCGAGGCCGAGCGCGACGACGAGGTCGACGCGGCGCTGCGGCAGCGCGTTCGCGAGCACATCGTCGACGCGGAACCACTGCTGCCGCTCGTCGCGATCGCGTTCGGCGTGCAGCTGCCCCCGACCGAGGAGTCGGCCGGACTTTCGAGGGACGCCAGCGCCGCGCAGCTTCACTTCCTCGTCGATCGGCTCCTCGCCGCGCTGCTGCCGGCCCGCCGGACGCTGATCCTCGTCGAGGACGCCCACTGGCTGGACGAGGCGTCGAGCGAGCTGCTGCGCGTCGTGTTGCGTCGCGCGGGCGAGCGCGGCTGGACGGCGCTCGTGACGCGCCGCCCGGGCGACGAGGGGCTCACCGAGCTGCCGGGGACGCCGATCCGCATCGACCTGGCGCCGCTGGGCGCGGACGCCGCACGCTCGCTCGTCGCAGCGGGCGACGACGAGCCGCTCGCGCCACACGTGGCGGCCGCGCTCGTGCGGCGCGCGAACGGCAACCCGCTGTTCCTGCGCGAGCTCGCCGCCGCAGCGCGGGCGGGCGCGCAGCTCGACGAGCTGCCGGACACGGTCGAGGCGCTCCTGACGGCGCGGATCGACACGCTCGCGCCCGCGCAGCGGCGGCTGCTGCGCCGGGCCGCGGTACTCGGCCAGCGCTTCCCGCTGGCCTGGCTGGCCGGCATGCTCGAGCAACCGGAGGCCACGCTGCGATCGAGCCTCACCGGGCTGCTCGGGTTCCTCGAGCTCGAGCCCGGCGCCGGACGCGTGCGCTTCGGTCACGCGCTTCAGCGCGAGGCGGCATACGAGACGCTTCCCTACGCGCGTCGCCGCGCCCTGCACGCCCGCGCCGGGGAGCTCATCGAGCGCGAGCTGGGCGAAGCGACGGACACGGCTGCCGACATCCTCGCGCTGCACTTCCTGCGCGCCCACGAGTACGAGCGCGCGTGGCGCTACGGTCGCCTGGCGGCCGACCAGGCACGCGATCGCTTCGCGCCCGCGGACGCCGCCGAGCTGTATCGCCGCGCGATCGAGGCCGCGCGTGCGCTGCCGGGGCTGCCGCGCCACGACCTCGTCGACGTCTGGCACGAGCTGGGCAAGGCCCGCAGCCGCACGGGCGAGCCGGCCGCTGCGATGGAGGCGTTCACGCGCGCGCGGCGGCTGGCGGGCGACGACACGGTGCGTCAGGCGCAGCTCATGCTCTGCCACGCGCGGGTGGCGACGGATGCGCGCCATCTGAACCGGGCGGCGCGTTGGCTGCTGCGCGGGCTGCGGACGCTCAACGGCGACGAGGCGCCCGCGGCGGCGGCGTGCAGGGCGGAGATCATGGCCGAGCTGGGATCCGTGCGCCACCGGCAGGGCCGCTCTCCGGAGGCGATGGCGCTGTGTCACGAGGCGGCAGGGATCGCCGAGCGTCATGGCGCGCGAGCGGCGCTCGCGCAGGCCCTCTACACGCTCGACATCGGGGTGCTGCAGTCCGGTGGCGGCGCCGATCCGGTCCACATGCTGCGCGCGCTTGACATCTATCGCGAGCTCGGCGACCTCGACCGCCAGGGGGCGGTGCTCACGAACCTCGGCGCGGCCGCGTACTTCCGCGGCCGCTGGGACGACGCGGTCGCGCTCTATCGGCAGGCCGGCGAGGCGAGCGCGCGCGCCGGCGACCTCGCGAACGCCGCGATCGGCGACTGCAACATCGGCGAGGTCCTCTCCGACCAGGGCCGCCTGGCGGAGGCGGAGGCCAAGCTGCGCTACGCCCTGGAGATCCTGCGCGGCAGCGGCTACGACTGGAGCGTCGGGTTCGTCAACGCGATGCTCGGGCGCACGGCCGTCCGGGCCGGACGCCACGACGAGGCCTGCGAGCGCCTCGGCGAGGCATTCGAGGCCTTCCGCCGGCTACGCACGAGCCTGGACGTCGTCTGGGTGGAGGCGCTCTTCGCCGAGGCGCACGCGTTCGCCGGCCACAGCGAGCTGGCGCTGGAGGTCGCGGATCGCCTCATCCACGATCTCGGCGGCGGAGGTCGCTACGCGCCGCTCCTGCAGCGCGTGCGCGGCTATGCCCTCGCGCAGCTCGGCTCGGCGGACGCCGCCGTGGCCGCGCTCGAGGCGTCGGCGCAGGAGGCGCGCGGACAGGACTCCGCGTTCGAGCTCGCGCTCACGCTCGATGCGATGCTGGCGCTCGGCGCGCCGGGCGTGCTCGGCCCGCGCCTGCAGGCCGATCGCCGCCGCCAGCGCGACGAGATCCTCGCGCGGCTGGACATCGTGCGACTGCCCGCGCCGCCGCTCGCGCCCGCCTCCGCGAGGATGGCCGTCCATAGGGCCTAGCGGGCCTTCTCCAGACATTTCCACCGCACATGCCGGGCGCCGATCACCGACTGGCGGCGTCCTCGGTCGGGGCAATGGCGTTGCCATTGCACCCTCCCTGCGTCCTGGCCAGCCGGCGCCGGCATCCCGGCATGTCCGGCGCAACGTTCCGAGAAGACCCACTAGCGGAGAAGTGCGTGTCCGGTTTGGTATCGATGCTGTTCGCTTGACCCGCCACGCCAACCGCAGCCGACCATCGCGCGGACCAACGTGGAGCACACCGGATGCGTATCAGCGCAGATGCGGGTCGCCCGGCGCCATCAGGAGCTCGATGGTGCGCGTCTGGTTGTTGCGGTCGGTCACGCAGGGTGCGACCGGCGCGCCGGTGCAGTTCGCCAGCCGCCCGACGTAGAACAGCTGACCGTCGATGATGGTCGTCGTCAGCAGCGTCTTCGCCCTGACCTCGAACGGCACGGGCGCGCCGAAGCAGACCTCGAGCGGGTCCTGTCCGGTCACGGGCCGCGTCGCGCTCGAGTACGTCAGCGTTGCGAGCTTCGGGCGGTTCAGCGGCGCGTCCAGGGTGAACGTGTCCGGCGATCGCTCCGCGTAGCCCGCGCAATCGAGCGGGCTGACGAGCGACGTCGTCAGCAGCCCGGCGTCGGGCTGGTTGGGGTCGGGTTCCGCGACGACGTGCGCCTGCGTGCCCCCCGGTCCGCCGAGATCGACGCTGCAGCTCTGATTCTCCGGACACGGGGCGCAGGCGCCGGTCGTCGTCATCGTGATGGCGCTGCGCGTGGGATCGAGCGTGAGGCTGTTGCCGGGGAGCCCGCTGAAGTCGTTGGCCTGCTTGGCGACGATGCCGTACGCCGACGTCACGCCGCCCGCGCACGGCGTGCTGACCTGCAGCCCGACCGTGACGCTCGCGCGCGGCGGCAGCGACAGCTCGCGCAGCGCCACGACGCCGGCGACGATGGTCGCCGTCGCCGGCGCGGGGCGCGACAGCGATGTCACGCTCAGCGCCGTGTAGCCCGACGGCGGCGTGAGGTTGGCCGAGCCGAGCTGCTGCGTCTTCGTGAGGTTGGTGACGGTCGCCGTGACGGCCACGACCCGGCCGGCGGGCGCGCTGCTCGGCGAGACGGTCAGCGAGAAGTCCTTGGTCGCCGCCGCCGCGCTGCTCGTGCACGCGACAAGCGCGACGACGGCAAGTGCCGCGACCAACCCGTACTGCCTGGGCGTTGATGTGGTGCCGATCCGTGTCACCGCGACGAACCTATCCGGGCGCCGGTCCTCGATGCAAGTGTGAGCGACCGGGCACTGGGCCAAGGTCCCGTAGCAACCCAGACCTGCCGCGATCTAGTCTGCGGCTCGACAGCTCAGACGGCGCGCTGCGCGCTCAGACCAAGGACGGAGACTCGAGTGGCAAACATGCGCGTCGGGATTGTGGCCGCGGCCGTCACGGCGGTTGCGCTCATGCTGGCGGGCCCCGCACAGGCGGCCGGGCTCAGGGCGCCGACGCTGCAGTCCCCGGCCGCAGGAAGCACGGTCGAGGCGCTGCCGACGTTCAGCTGGAGCGCCGTCCCGCGGGCGGCGCGGTATCAGTTCCAGCTCGCCGCGGACTCGAATTTCGGCTCCATCGTGCTCGGCACCGGCCGCGGCCGCGGCTCGCAGCGCACCCGCAACACGGCTGCGACGCTCACGAAGACGGTGCCCGACGGCACGTACTACTGGCGCGTACGGGCGATCACCGCGAAGGAGCGCTCCGGCCGCTGGTCGACGCCGCGCAGGGTGACGAAGTCCTGGGCGACGGCGCCGAAGCTCCAGACGCCGGCGAACTGGCTCGCGCTGAAATGGCCCTCGACGCCGCTCGTGCTGCGCTGGTCGCCGGTGCCGCACGCCACGAAGTACCTCGTCACGGTCGCCACCGACCCGTCGCTCGCGCAGAGCGTCCTCACCGTCCTCAACCGGCCCGTCGAGACGATGGCGACCGTGTTCGCGCTTCAGGGGACCCTGCCGTCCGGGCGCTACTACTGGGCGATCACGCCCGTCGACGCCGGCGGTCAGCGCGGGACGCGCTCGAAGGTCGGGATCTTCACGTGGACGTGGCCGACCAGCACCGTGCCCAGCGTCGTCGATCTGAACGACACGCCGCAGGTGTTCGACCCGCTGCTGCGGTGGAACATCATCCCCGGCGCCGCGCGCTACGAGGTCGAGATCAACCCCGACGACGGCTTCGCCGCGGGCTCGCGCGTGTGCTGCAACGAGCTCGTGCTCGGAACGTCGCTGTCGCCGCTGCGAGTCCTCCCGAACAACAACGACATCGGTGGCAGCGGCGGCTATCACTGGCGCGTGCGCGCGTTCGACACCGACGGCAATCCGGGCCAGTGGAACAGGGGACCGCTGTTCAAGAAGGCATACGACAACGTCCCCGACGTGCCCGAGACGATCCCCGGCCTGCACCTGCGCGACCACGACTCCGACCCGCTGGCTGCAGGTGCAGCCACCGTGACCCCGGAGCCCGTCATCACGTGGAGCCCCGTGCCCGGCGCGGCCCAGTACCAGGTCCAGTGGACCCAATATGAGGGCGGGGGCTGCGGATGGACCAACGCGAGCGGCATGATCAAGACGTCCTCGCTCGCGTGGACGCCGCTCTCGAAGACCGCGCCGACCGGCGTGCCCGGCGGCATCGGGATCACCGCCAACCTGCGCCCGAACGGCACCCTCGCACGGTGGGGCCAGCCGTTGAACGCCGAGCGCGCGTACCCGACGCCGCCGGTGACGGGATTCGCCGACGGCGTCGCCTACTGCGTGCGCGTGCGGGCGCTCAGCGATGACTCCTACCGCGAGAACGACGGCGCCTCGAGCGAGGTCATCAGCCTCTGGACGCAGCTCGGCGCCGGCGCCGCGTTCACCTATCAGGGAGCGCCGACCGACGCCGATCCGCCGCTCGTGCAGCTACCGGCGCCGGACTACCTCGGCCCGGTCGGAGGCACCACGGTCACGCGCACCCCGCTGCTGCGGTGGAGCCCGGTCGCCGGCGCGCGGCGCTACTTCGTCCTCATCGCCCGCGATTCGAACTTCACGAACGTCATCGACGCGGCGTTCACGTCGATGCCCGCCTACTCGCCGAACCTCGCGCTCGAGGACGAGGCGACGTCGTACTTCTGGGCGGTCATCCCCTCGGTGCGCTCGAACGGCAGCGGGATCGCCGGGGCGCCCAAGGACTACAACCCGCAGACGTTCCGCAAGCTCTCGATTCCACCGACACCCGTGGGGCCCGCCGGCGGCGCGAGCGTCGCGACCCAGCCGACGTTCCGCTGGACGCCGAGCGAGAGCGCGCAGAAGTACCGCATCCAGGTCTCGCCCGACCCGGAGTTCGGCGACCTCCTCGACGACGTCGTCACGGCCTCGACCGCGTACACGAGCCAGACGCCCTACCCGGCGGACACCGCGCTGTACTGGCGCGTGCGCGGCGAGCAGCAGCAGACGCTGCAGGGAATGGAACGCGTGGAGCTGCGCTGGTCGGCGATCGCCAGCTTCCGCCGCCGCCTGCCGGCGCCCTCCCCGCTCACGAGCTCGGGGAGCGGCGAGCTGATCCCCGTCTTCTCGTGGACGCCCGTGCCCGGTGCGGTGTCGTACGACCTGCACGTCGACGAAGCCGACGGCGACGCCAGCGACTTCACGATGAAGTCGGCGGCGTTCACGGCGACGAAGTTCTTCGGGACCGGGATCTACCGCTGGAAGGTGCGGGCCAACTTCGCGGCGCGCATCGGGTCGGTCTCGAGCGCCTATGCGGCGCCGCGCTCCTTCACGCGGGTCATCGCCCCGCCGCGGGACGCACGCGTCAGCCGCACGAGACGGCGCATGGTCTTCAGCTGGACGCCCGTCGCCTCGCCGTCGAGCTACCGCGTGGAGGTCTCGGCGAGCGACAGCTTCGCGCAGCTCGTGGACTCCGAGCGCACCGACAACACCTCATGGGCGCCCGACCTGGAGAGCCTGGGCTACGTGGGCACCGGCCCGCTGTACTGGCGGGTGGCCTCGGTCGACGGCGGCGGAAACGTCGGCGCCTTCGCCACCGGGCCCGTCCGGACCGGCAAGAAGCTCCGGGTCAAGGTCAGCGGGAAGCTGCGACGCGGCAAGACGGCGCGCATCCGGGTCACCGTCCGCGGCTCGAACGGCAAGGCCCTGCGCGGCGCGACGGTGAGCGTCAAGGGGGCGGGGGTCCGCGCGCAGCGCAGGAAGACCGGCAGGAGCGGAAAGCTCTCGTTCCTCGTGCGGCCATCCAAGCTCGGCACCGTGACGATCCGGATCAGCCGCGCCGGCTACGCCGTCAAGACCGTCTCGCTGCGCGTGAAGTAGCGCCGCGACGCCTTCTAGACTCTCGCGGCGATGACGCTGCGCGAGCTGTTCGGCGGCGCCGCTCCCGACGGCGCCGCATCGGTGAAGGTCAGCGCGCTCGCCTACGACAACCGGCGCGTCGAGCCGGGAACCGCGTTCTTCTGCGTCCGCGGCTTCACGCGCGACGGCCATGACTTCGCCGGCGATGCGGTGCAGCGCGGCGCGGCCGCGCTCGTCGTCGACCACCCGCTCGGGCTCGGCGTGCCGGAGGTCGTCGTCGACGACGTGCGCGCCGCGATGGCGCCCGCCGCCGCGC
>JBOGYT010000270.1:0-11156 GCA_050696955.1 Solirubrobacteraceae bacterium
ACGAGCTCCGTCCCCACCTGCAAAACTGCCCCGGCTGTCGAGGCCGCCTGAAGGCCCTGCGCGACAGCTCGGAACCACTCGCCGCCGTCCTTCCGGTCCCACTGGCCATCGCCGCCGCCGCGTCAACCGAGCACGTGTCGAACCTCATCCTGCGCGCATACGAAGCAGTCGCCGGCGGCCTCCACGAGCGCGCGATCAACGGAGCAACGAAGGCCCAAGCTGCCATAGAGGCCGCATCGGCCGGCAAAGTCGCGGCGGTTGCGGCATCGGCGGCCGCGGTGGCGGGTGGCGGGTATGCGTCGGTGGAGAGGTTGCCACGCGGAACCGATGCTCCAGGGAGACAAATCGGCGCGCCAGTTCACGTGAAACGGGTGGCTCGACCGGATCAGCGAGCTCAGGCAGCTGGGCAAGGGATGCGGCCGGTAGACCGTCCACAAGGCACGGCTGCAAAGCGCCGCACGGAGTTCGGTCCTCAGCTCCCCGGCACTCCGGGCAAGTGGGCCCCAGAATTTCCAACGGGAGCCGGAGTGGAAAGGTCGTCTCGCTCCTCACAGGGCGAACGGACGTCTGCCGGTGAGCTCGACAACTCGTCTCGCTCGTCCGACAACGCAAGCGCATCGGTGACCGCTTCCCTGTCATCGACGCCCGCTCCCGAATTTGGCTCTGCACCAAAACCAGCCGCAAAAGAGTTTGGGCCATGACAGGTCGAGTCTTTGGCACACTAAAGGAAGGGATCCTTATGACGGTCCAGGCCTGCTTGCGAGGTTTCGTCAGCGTCCTAATCGCTGCGTTCGTACTTGCGCTCAGCTGGTGCGAATCCGCCCTCGCTGGCACCTATATCATGCGGACCTGCAACGTGCCGGGGCATCCACCCGCACAGGTCGCGCCGTGGCACTGGGAGTACGCCACCTATACGGTCGGATTTGACGACTGCGCAACGGGGGGCGGGTTCGGCTTGCTATTCACCGCCACGCCATTTATGACACGCATCTCCAGCGCGTCTCTGGCGATTACACGTCCATCGGTCGGCCCCAAGAGCGCAATAGCTGTGCGGCGGGTACGCCTATGGCTGGTCGCGCGACTGGGTGGGACAGGATCGTTTCTGTATGTGACAACGCGCACTAGCACCACGGCCGGCGCCATTCAGCAGAAAGACGTGTACGGCCCGCCCGGCGGAAACACGCTAACTTACCCGTATGTCAGTCCTTTGCTACCTCAGGATCTGAGCAAGTTCCGGCTAATGTTGTGGTGCTCGGGAAGCGCGTGGGAGGATTGCCACCCGTCGGCCACCCGCCCACTTGAGATCCGCGGTGCTGAGCTAACGCTAGAAGAGGACGTGCCACCGACCGCTCTAGTCAAGGGCGGTACCGTGATGTCGGGAGGGCCTCAATCTGGCATCCTTAGCGTCAGCTACGCAATCAGAGACGAAGCGTCGGGAGTCGCGAAGGTAGAGGGGTTGCTTGGCGACACGGTCGTAGGCATAGAGGATTTCCGTAGGAGCTGTCGATACTCGGATTTCAACGCGTGCGCGGCTGGCCGTAACGATGAACTCGCGCTGGATACTCGACTCGTTCCAGACGGGCGGCATGTGTTCAGGCTTCGCGTGACTGACGCCGCTGGCAATCGGATCGCCGCGCAGATTCCTGGCACTGTAGTCGTCGATAACGGCGCTACGGATGGCAAACTCCGGCTTGCGGCGCGTTTCGCTCGCACGGGGCGATCCAGCGCGACGACGCCATACGGTCGGCCCATGGTCGTCCGAGGCCGGCTGACTGACGCAGCGGGACATTCAGTGGGCAGTCGCGGAGTCGAGGTTCTCGAGCGGGAGGCTCTCCGGGATACAACTCGCCGAATCAGGCGGGTCGTCACTCGCGCTGACGGAAAATTCACGTTCCGCGCTGACGCTCACGGACCGTCTCGGTCTATCCGCCTCCAAGCCAGCGCCAGGGTGGACGGCGTCGACGCGATGGCAACACGGATGCTGAGTCTACGCGTGCGAGCGTTCTCAACGCTGAAGGTGCGGATGAGCGGAGTCCGAGTGCGGTACGGAGGGCGAGTCTCCAGTAGACCCTTGCCCCGAGCAGGAAAGCTGGTCATGATCCAAGGGCGCGTTCCGGGGGGTGCTTGGCAGACTTTTGCGACTAGGCGTACTAACCGCTTTGGCCGGTTCGTCGGCCGATATCGGCTTCGGGTCCACCGGCCAGGCGTCACGTTGCAGTTTCGCGTCCGCCTTCCGCGAGAATCTGGATATCCATATGCGATGGGTGTCGGGCGGGCGGTCACCAGGACCGTTCGCTGAGCCACGGGTGTCGCCCGAGACTCCACTATCTCTGGGTCTCCGGGACTGGAACCGGAATGCGGCGTCAACGGATCCGTGTCGCCTACCGTGCTGTCTGTCCTCCCGGTTCGCCATTGTGTAGAGTCGGACGCTTCGGAGGCCCGCAACCCGCACGAGTCGCTAATTCGGCTTGTCAAGCGCGATGATGCCCATCTGCCCGAATGGCGCGAGTCGACGACGCTGCTCCAGGCGACGATCGATGCGGTCGCCGAGTCGCGAGAGCGGGTTGTCCGGCACGGAAAAGACGACGCTCGATGCAGCGTTGGTCACCATCGCAGCCAGATTCACCGGGCGCACAAACACGTGTGGGAACGTGTCTCGCAGCCATTTTACGTCTTTGGGCGTGAGAGGCCATTCGTCTTCTGAATGCGCGCTTCGCACGAACCTGTGGAACGCGAGGGTGACAGGGTGGCTCATGGGTTCCCAGAACACCATCCTTCCGCCAGCCTTCAGGTTGCGCTGGTAGGCATCCAGAAGAAACTCCCGAAAGTCGAGGTGGTGCAAGACGGCAAATCCGCAGATAACGTCGAAGGCACCCTCGACCGGGGAGTGGGCCGAATGCACCCGGAACTCAACCTCTCCCGGGACGCCGTAGTCGCGCTGGGCTTTAGCGATGTAGTGCTCTGAGATGTCGTAGCCGAGCACATAGCGTGCTCCTAGCTGCTTGACCTTGTTCGTGTATAGGCCGGGCCCGCAGCCGACGTCCAGCACGCGTCGGGTTTCGCCCAGTTTGTCCTCGATCAGACCAAAGACTGTGGCCCAACCTCGCATCGTGGTGGGTCCAAACGGGATGTGGCTGAAGCGCTGCTGCCAAGCTTCGTTTGCCCGCGTCATCGCGTCGTCCGCGTAAGCCTGGGCTTCGCGACGATCTCGGTCTTCGATCGTCTCCGTCACGCTGGCAGCGTAGAGGAGCTTCCCCGTCGGAGGTTGGCCTTCGTCAGCTTGAAGGTCGGTGGTGCCTGCTACGACTGTTGACTCCCGCTGCCAAATCCGACGCTGCTCGTGATGCGTCCGCAAAGTACAGGGTTCCGCCCCACACCCAATTTCCCGTCCGACCCGACCCCTACCGTCCGCCCTGTCCGTTCCTACCCGAGCGTCAGGGAGCTTCGATGCCGCTCTGCTTCATCGAACCGCAAGATGCCATTCGCGTGATCGCTGAGTCCGTTGGTCGTGAGGCCCGCCGGCAGCTGCTGGGGGAGCTGGTTCGTGCGTGGGTCGACGAGATCCCGGAGTCGGAGCTGGCGTCGCACTACGCGAAGGCGGTTCATGATCTCGACGAGCACGATCTGTCGATGCTGGCGGCGTGGCATGCATCGCTCGAGGTCGGGCAGCCGATCGCCAACCGCGACTTCCTCGTCAACGTCTTTCCGAGCCTGGGGGAGAACAGGCGCGAGGCTTTGAAGATCGCGGCGGGATTCCGCGGGGAGGAGGCGTTCGATGCGGGCGTCGCCGAGGAGCAGGCGCTGGACACGGTGCTGCCGCACCTGTCGCGCGATCGCTGCATGGAGCTTGCGACCGAGTGCGTCGAGCTCTACCTGTGGGACCGGCTGGGGTCTGACAACTAGGCGCCGTCGAGCGCCGCGCGGATCTCGGCGATCGCCTGGTTGGGATCGCGGTACACGACGGCTGCCATGCCCGCCTCGCGCGCGGCCTCGCAGTTGTGCTCGAAGTCATCGACGAACAGGCACGCCGAGGCCGGCACGCCGAGGCGCTCGAGCGTGAGCTCGTAGATCTCGGGCTCGGGCTTGCGCATCCCGACGAACGCGCTGTCGATGACGAGCTCGAAGATCTCCTCGACCGGGGCCATCGCGCGCCAGCGCGCCTCCCATTCGCGCACGTTGTTCGTCAGCAGGGCCATGCGGTAGCCCTCGCCGCGCAGCGCCGCCATGAGCTCGATCATCGGCGCGTTGGGCTCAAGGCCGGCGAAGTAGTGCTCGGCGAAGCTCTCCATCGCGATGGCGCGGCCGAGCTGTTCGCTGAGCGTCGCCGTCATCGCCTCGAGGAACGAGGCCTCGGTGACGCGACCGCACTCGAGCTCGTGCAGCGGGTGGACGCCGTCGCGCGCGGCGAGCGTGCCGAGCGCCTGGCCGAGCGATTCGAGCGGGATCCCGGTCCGGTCGGAGAACGCCTGAAAGGACCCGTGCAGCGGCGTCGTCAGCACGCCGCCGAAGTCGCTGATGACGGCGCGGATCACCGCTTGGAGCGCTTGCCGTCCGCGCGGCGCAGCACGTCGTACAGGCCAACCCCCTCGCGGCCCTCCATCCGCCAGTGAAAGAACGCCGTCTCCAGGCGCAGGTCGCCGAAGTCGATCGTCGTGCCGCACAGCACCTCGCCATGGGCGCGGCGGCCGATCGTTCCCTCCTCGTCCATCCACAGCTCGAGGCCGGCGCGCTGCTGGCGCAGCTCGCCGTCGTAGGTCGTCGACAGGCGCGGGTCGGCGATCGCGCGCGGCTCGCCGCCCTCGATGAGCCAGCCCGACAGCGCCTCGTCGAGGTGGTGCTGCTTGGCGCGCGTCGGGCGCACGGCGGTCAGCGTCACGGCGCGGTCGGCGCCCAGCCACGCCGACAGAACACGGGCGAGCTCGATGCGGTCGAGCTGCGGCGCGCCCCACATATGGTCGCGCTGGCCGAGGCAGCGGACCTCAACGGTGCGCCCGCCGTGCGTGACGGTCCCGTTCACGCTGCACATCTGCGAGTAGCCCTCGACCCCGCCCGCCGCCACGCGCGCGGGCGTCGACACGGCCTCGAAGCGCAGCTCGAAGCCCGCGCCGTCCCCGTCGTCAAACGCCACGGTCCAGGCCTCAAACGGGGTCTCGACCGTCGCGCGCACGCCCGCTGCGCCGACCGCCTCCCACGAGCGCTCGGCGACCTCGACGCCGACCTCGCTCCCGCCCGCCACCGGCTGATGGCCGGCGTAGACGACCGCCATGCCCATCGCGCCCTCGGCGCCGACGCCGAGGCGCGCGAGCCCGTAGATCTCCTTCACCGGATCGCCGAACGCGAACGTCAGCGCGTCGATGAACGCGCCACCGTCCTCGTGCGCCGCCGCGTGGACCGCCTCGTCGGCCGGGCCGAACGTCACGGCCGCTCAGGGCGCCGCGGCTCGACCTCCGTCGCCTCGCCGTCCACGACGTCGTCGCCGTACGGCTCGCGCGGCCGGCCGCCGTCGGGGCCGGGCGGGCGGGTCTGGAACGTGAACATCCGCCCGAAGCGCGCGTTCGCGCCCTGCGCCGCGCCGCTCGCGACCCGGCCCGCGAAGCGCCGCACGAGCACCGTGCGCACGAGAGCGCGCGTCGGGGGCAGCAGCAGGAAGAGCCCGAGGATGTCGGTGAGAAAGCCGGGCGTCAGCAGCAGCGCGCCGCCGAAGATGACGAGCACGCCGTCGAGCACCTCGCGGTGCGGGACGCGGCCCTCCGCCAGCGCGACGTTGAAGCGCCGCCACGCCGCGCGGCCCTGCGAGCGCATGAGCGCGGCGCCCAGGATCGAGTCCGCGATGAGCAGCCCGATCGTCGGCAGCGCCCCGATCGCCTGGCCGACCTGGATGAGCACATAGAGCTCGGCGATCGGGACGACGATGAAGATGAGGAACAGCAGCAGCGGCATGCTCGGACAAGGCTACGCGAGCGCGGCGGCCGGCCCGCGGGGAACTGGCGAAGCGCGGCGGGCGCTCAGGCCGTCGCGGGCTGGGGCTCGACCCACACGCCGTCGAGGCGGTGCAGCCCGACGTACTCGATCAGCACGTGGATCTGCGGCTGCGCGCCGCGCAGGTGCAGCGCGCGGTCCACCTTGCGCAGCCGGCGCGCGACCATCGCCAGGTCGAGCATGAGCGACGCGTCGGCGAAGCCGAGCTCCTTCAGGTCGACGGTGACGTCGGTGCGAGACTTCAGCGCCTGAGACAGCGCGCGGCGTCGCAGTGACTGCGTCGTCCGGTCCTCGTCGCCGGAGCAGCGCAGCAGGGCCCGGTGTTCGTCGAAGGAGACGATGACCTGAGCAACCTACTCCACGCGCGCGGGATCGCAAGGGCGCCCCGGCTACAATCGTCCCTATGGCATCCCTGCAAGAGATCGAAGAAGCGCTCACGAACGTCATCGACCCCGAGCTGGGCCTCGATTTCGTCGAGCTCGGACTCATCTACGGCATCCAGCAGGACAGCGGCAACGTGCACGTGACGTTCACGCTGACGACGCCCGCCTGCCCGATCGGTCCGCAGATCACCGAGCAGATCGAGGAGTTCGTCGCGCCGCTGGACGGCGTGAACTCCGTGAAGTCCTCGATGGTCTTCGATCCGCCGTGGTCGCCGGAGAAGATGAGCGAAGACGCGAAGTTCGCGCTCGGCTTCTAGGCGCGCCCGCCGGACTGCGCATCGTGCGCGGGTTGATGGTGTTCACTGTCCGAGCGCGATGCCGCCCCGAGTCCTCATCGCATCGCCACGGCTGCTGCTCTCGCTGCTGCTCGTCGCGATCTTCCCGTGCGTGTCCGCGAACGCATCGGCGGCGACCGCGCGCAGCGGCCGCCTGCTCGTAACGCTCGACCAGGGCGCGCAGAGCCGCGCGACGACGACCGCGCTGCAACGCCTGGGCACGCGCCGCGACGGCGAGCAGGTCCCCGAGATCCGGCTCGTCACGGTCCGACCGCTCGCCGGCCAGACGCTGGCGGCGACGGCGGCGATCCTGCGCCGGCTTCCGTGGGTCAAGGCGGTCACGGCGGAGCGCCGGCACACGCTGCGCTACGTCCCCAACGATCCGGCACTGACGCAGCCCGAGACCGCCTCCGGGACGACCGCCGGCACGCTGCGCCAGTGGGCGGCGGCGCGCTTGAACCTGTTCGCGGCCTGGGACGTCGCGAACGGCACGAACGCGAGGGTCGCGATCATCGACAGCGGCATCGACGCCAACCATCCGGAGTTCGCCGGCAAGATCTTCGCGACGATCGACAACGACCCGACGGTCGCCAACGGGCCTCCCGAGCGCGACGAGGACGGGCACGGCACGCACGTCGCCTCGCAGGCGTGCGCGGCGGGCAACAACGGCCGCGGGATCGTCGGCACCGGCCTGAACTGCAGCCTGCTCGTCATCAAGAGCGACCTCTTCGACGCGTCGGTCATCAAGTCGATCGTGGATGGCGCCGACCGCGGCGTCGACGCGATCAACATGAGCTTCGGCAACCTCGGCGGCGAGCCCGTCCCGCCGGCGCTCGTCGATGCGATCAACTATGCGATCGATCGCGACGTCGTGCTCGTCGCCGCGGCGGCCAACAACAACGGCGGCGAGGAGCAGGGCGATCCCGCCAACGTCCTGCAGCCGACCGGGACCGGCCACGACCTCACGTCCAACCGCGGGCTCTCCGTGACGTCGGCGGACTACAGCGGCGCCCGCAGCTCGTTCGCCGGGCGGGGCTCGCAGATCTCGCTCGCCGCGTACGGGGACTACAGGAGCGGCGGGCTCACCGGCCCGCCGGGCATTCTCGGCGCGTTCCCCGCCAACCACACGTTCAGCGACGACCAGTGCTCCTGCTTCCGGACGAGCATCAACGGCGACAACCGCTACGGCTACCTCAGCGGCACGTCGATGGCGGCCCCGCAGGTGGCGGGGATCGCGGCGCTCGTCGGGCACCTGAACCCCGACCTCAAGGCGCCCGAGATCATCCGGCTGCTCAAGGAGACCGCGACGCGCCCGGCCGGCACCTCGTGGGGTCCGGACCTCGGCTGGGGGATCGTCAACGCGCGCGCCGCCATCGAGACGGCGCGGGTCATCGACCGCCGGCCCCCGCGGTCCAAGGCGCGCGGGCCCAAGCGGCTGCGCAAGACGCGGACGTTCACGCTGAAGTGGACCGGGACGGATCTCGACAAGCAGTTCCCGAACCTCGTGCCGTCGGGGATCCGCCGCTACTACATCTACCGCAGCAAGAACGGCGGTCCCTACCGGCGGATCGCTTCGACCACGAAGCTGCGCCGCAAGATCACGACCAAGCGCGGCGCGCGCTATCGCTTCTACACGATCGCCGTCGACCGGAAGGGCAACCGCGAGCAGCGGCCGAGCCGCGCCGACGTCGTGCTGCGGGTCAACCGGCGCCGTTAGCGGCGCGCCCGGCGAGCATCACGAGCTCCGCCAGCGACGCGCGGATGCTCTGCCCGAGCGCCTCGATGTCGGGCATCGCGTCGTAGTCGCCGATGAGCCCGAAGTTCATCTGGCCGTTGTAGGACATGATCGCGATCGCCAGCGCGTGGTCCTTGGGCAGGAACGCGATCGGGAAGACCGTCGTCATCTCGCTGCCCGTCACGTAGAGCGGGAACTGCGGCCCGGGGATGTTCGTGACGAGCAGGTTGAACAGCCGCGTGGAGAAGTTCAGGCGCGAGGCCTGCGCGAGGACCGTCGGCGGGGCGAAGTTCTGCACGCTCGCCAGGACCTCGGCGCCGACCGCCTGCTTTGACCCCTTGAGGTCCTCCATCGCCGCCCGCACCACGCCGAGGCGCTCGACCGGATCGTCGACGTAGACGGGCAGCGGGCCGCGCATCGCGGCGAGCCGGTTGCCGCCGCTGCCGCGCTGCTCCTCCGAGCGAATCGACACCGGGACGAGCGCGCGCAGCTCGAGCCCCTCCGTGCGCACCCCGCGCGAGTGCAGCCACTCGCGCAGCGCGCCGGCGACGACCGCGAGCACGACATCGTTGACGGTCCCGCCGAACGCGTTCTTGACCGCCTTGAAGTCCTGCAGCGAGGACTCGATGCCAACCAATCGCCGGTGCGGGCCGATCTCGACGTTCAGCGGCGTCGGCGGCGCGGGGTTCATCGTCGCCCACACGATCTCGCTGATGCCCTCGGCGGCGACGCGCGCGTCCTCGAGCGCGCGCTCGGGCTTCGAGATCGCGCCGAGCGCCGTGGCCGTCACCTCGGCGCCGGCCTTCACGAAGCTCTTCACGCCCGCGCTCAGCAGGTCCACCGGCGTCGGTGCGGCATCGGGCTGCCACGGCTCGAGCCCCTCGCCGATGACCGCCGGCTCGGGGCCGAGGTCGAACATCACCGTGCCGAGGTCGACGCCGGCGATGCCGTCGATCATCGCGTGGTGGGCCTTCGTCAGCAGCCCGAAGCGCCCGTCGTCGAGCCCCTCGACGAGCCACAGCTCCCACAGCGGCTTGGAGCGGTCGAGCTGCTGGGAGAAGATCCGCGCGCAGAGGTTCTGCAGCTGCTCCCGGCTGCCCGGGTCGGGCAGCGCGGTGTGGCGCACGTGGTACTCGATGTTGAAGTCCGTGTCGTCGGCCCACAGCGGCCGCGCGCTGGCGGCCGGTGGGAAGACGAGCTTCTGGCGGTAGCGCGGCACGAGATGCAGCCGCGAGCGGATGAGGTCGAGGAAATCGTCGTACTGCGGCGCGGGGCCCGCGGCGAGCACGAGCGCGCCGATGTGCATGTGCGATTCGGGCCCCTCCTGATGCAGAAACGACGCGTCGACCGCGGTCAGCCGATCGAGGTGTCGCTGCGCCATGCAGCGGAGCCTAGAACACAACCGGCGTCGCGCTACCCGGCGGCGCGGGACTACCCTGAGCATCGCCATGGCGTGGGATTTCTCGACCGAGCCCGAGTTCCAGGCGCACCTCGACTGGATGGCGCAGTTCGTGCGCGACGAGATCTGGCCGCTGGAGACGCTCGACCTCGATCAGCGCCAGCTCGACCGCGCGCTGCGCCCGCTCGCCGAGCGCGTGCGCGAGCGCGGCCTGTGGGCGGCGCACCTGCCGCCCGAGCTCGGCGGGCAGGGCTTCGGGCAGGTCAAGCTCGGGCTCATGCACGAGATCCTCGGGACCTCGCCGTACGCGCCGAGCGCGTTCGGAAACCAGGCGCCGGATTCCGGCAACAGCGAGCTGATCGCGCTCGCCGGCACCGACGAGCAGAAAGACCGCTGGCTGTACCCGCTGCTCGCCGGCGAGGTGCGCTCGGCGTTCTCGATGACCGAGCCCGACAGCGCGGGCGCCGACCCGACGCTCCTGCAGACGCGGGCCGTGCTCGACGAGGCGACCGGCGAGTGGGTCATCGACGGGCACAAGTGGTTCTCGACGAACGCGTCGGTGGCCGACGTGCTGATCGTGATGGCGGTCACCGACCCCGAGGCGCGCCCGCACCAGCGCGCGTCGATGATCATCGTCCCGGCGGCGACGCCGGGCGTGCGGATCCTGCGCGACGTGCCGACGATGGAGCACACCGAGGAGGCGTTCGGCCGCCTCGGCGGGCACGCCGAGATCCTCTACGAGGGCGTGCGCGTGCCGCACACGAACCTGCTCGGCGCGCGCGGCGCGGGCTTTGAGCTCGCGCAGAGCCGGCTCATCCCCGGCCGCATCCATCACTGCATGCGCTGGCTCGGCGTCGCGCGGCGCGCGTTCGACATGCTCTGCGAGCGCGCGACGTACCGCTACGCGCACGGCTCGGTGCTCGCCGACAAGCAGACCGTCCAGAACTGGATCGCCGACTCGGCGGCGCAGATGCAGGCGGCGCGGCTGATGACGCTCCATGCCGCCTGGAAGATCGACACGCAGGGCGCGGCCGCGGCGCGCACCGACGTGTCGCTCATCAAGTTCTACGGCGCGCAGGTGCTCCACGATGTCGTCGACCGCGCGATCCAGGTGCACGGCAGCCTCGGCTACTCGACCGACATGCCGCTCGAGGCGATGTACCGCTACGCGCGCGGCGCGCGCCTGTACGACGGCCCGGACGAGGTCCATCGCCAGTCGGTGGCGCGCCAGATCCTGCGCGGCTACGAGCCGCCGCCGGGCGGCGTCCCCTCCGCGCTGTCCGGAAGCGCCGGATCCCAGTTGCACACCGAACAGGAATGGCGGA
>JBOGYT010000271.1:0-4616 GCA_050696955.1 Solirubrobacteraceae bacterium
CGCCTCGGCCACGCGCCCGCAGCTCCGCCTCCGCGTGGCGCGCCGGACGCGCGCCGGGCGCAGGGCGACGGTGCGCTGGACGGCCAAGCGCGCCGGGACCGTCAGGACCTGGCACACGTACCTCAACGGCAAGCGCGTGCGTGTCGTCAGCGCGACGAGCTCACGTGTCCTGCGCAAGCGCATCGCGCGGTCCGGCCGCCACCGCTGGACGGTCGTCGGCCGCGACGCCAGCGGGCGCAAGGTTGTCGCGGCGAGCAAGAGCTTCCGCGCGTACCGGCGCTGAGTTGAACGGGGCCTGCCCTAGAGGCCGAGGAAGAAGGCACCGCGCTGTCGGCGGTGCCGTGGATGCCCATGAACGCCCCGGCTGCGGCGAGCCCAGCCACTATCGCCGCTGACGCAGCGCGAGCGGCGGGCCCACCGCCGGGAGCTGCGACGCGCGGCGCCACTCCTTCAGCGCGTCGCCACGAAGCGTGAACTCGCGCTCCGCGTGGCGGCCGTCGAACCAGACGAGCGCCTTGACGCGCGGGAAGCGCCGCCCGGTCGACGTCAGGGCGTCGCGGATCCAGCCCGGCGAGCGCTTCGCCTCCGCCGTCGCGGTCCCGATCTCCGAGAAGATCAGCGGCTTCTTGAAGGTCTTGACGACGTTGTAGGGCGGGCGGAACACCTTCTCGTAGGACAGGAACGTGCCGTAGCGGCGCAGGGACCAGTTGAAGCCGCTGATCCCGACCCAGTCGACGTAGCGCGACCCCGGGTAGTACGCGTTGAGCTTGCGGCGGGAGGTCGGCTTGCCGCCGGCCATCGCGACGACCGAGAACTCCCAGCTCACGTTCGAGGCGCCCTCCGTGCGGAAGATGTCGTGCACGCGTCGCCAGGCGGCCTTGAACTGCCGCGCCGTGTTGCCGTTGACGCCCGGCGACCACGGATACCAGTCGCCGTTCATCTCGTGCATGAAGCGCAGCATGATCGGCTTGCCGTAGGCGACGGCGTCGCGCGCCCACTTGCGGACGTACGCGTCGAACCTGCCGGTCGCGATCTGCTTGAGGATCCGCGGCCGGTGCTTCGTCGCCTCGACCGAGCCGCGGCGCTTCCACGGCTCCCACGTCACCATCGGCACCGCCCCGCTCGCCGCGACCGCGTTGAGCCAGTCGCTGCCCAGGAAGCGGTCGTTGCCCCACCACGCCTGGAAGCGGTGGATGATCCGCAGCCGCGCGCCCGGGTAGCGGCTGAGCGTCAGCGGCCGGGCCGGCGGGCCGGCGACCGACGTGTTGAAGACGCCGAGGTAGATGCCGCTCTTCGGCGGCGCGATGGTCGGCCCGCCCAGGGCGGGCGCGCTCGTCTTGGCAACGGTGACGGGGCTCGTCGCCCACACCGACAGCGCGACGAGCAGCGCGGCGCATACCGCCGGCGCGGTGATCGCGATCCGCAGCGACTGGGTGGACTCGCGCGCGAGGCCGAGCATGCTGCCCGGCGTCGCGAGCGCGACGGCCAGGACGCAGGCCCACACGACGACCGCCCACGACGCCTCGCCCGGCTTGCCGATCGCGACCCCGATCGACAGCAGCAGGAGCGCGAGGACGGCGAGCTGAAACAGCGTGATCGCGCTCATCTGGCGCTGGCTTGACTTGCGCGTCACGCCGCCGGGCAGTGCGCGCCGGCGCCGCCCCGGCGCTGACAGGAGCGCGCGCGGGACGGCGAGGGCGAAGACCGGCGCGAGATAGGTCTGCAGTTGCGCGGTGCGCAGTGCCGCGCGCCACCCGACATGGGCGGTGAGCAGTGCCGCCACGGGACCGAGATAGAGCGCGAGCAGCAGACCGTACGTTTGCTCCGTGCCGGGCGCGAGCAGGCGCACGCCGGCGAGGATGCAGACAATCGGGCTCAAGAGGAAGATCAGGTGCGTCGTCGCGACGAGGTACCACCCCGTCGTGTGCAGGTAGTGCAGGCGCTGGCGCAGCGTCAGCCCGCGCTTGCGCAGCGGGTTGTCGAAGAAGAACATCCGCAGGCTGTCGATCGCCCAGCGCAGGCGCTGGCTGGCCATCTCCGCCGCGGTGCTGGGGGCGGTGCCGACGCTGACGGGCGTGCCCACGTACGCCGAGCGCCAGCCGCGCGCATGCAGCTCGAACGAGGTGTGCAGGTCCTCGACGATGTTCCACTCCGAGAACCCACCCATCGATTCGATCGCCGCGCGCCGGTACGCGACGCCGTTGCCGCACGAGAACGCCGCGTTGTCGCGGTCCTTCGCCGGCTGGATCGCGCGGTAGAAGAGCGCCTCCTGATGACCGAGCGCGTCGCCGCGGTCGAGCCTGAACGACTGCCGGCTGACGACGAACGCGACCCTCGGGTCCTCGAAGTAGCCGAGCAGCATCTCGCCGAGCTCGGGACGCGCAAGGTGGTCCGCGTCGATGCAGACGATGAACTCGCCGGAGGTCTGCTGCAACGCCGCGTTCAGGTTGCCGGCCTTGCCGCGCGCGCCGTCCTCGCGCGACAGGCAGCGCACCCCGAGGCGGTCGCACAGGTCCTCGATGTCGGCCCAGTTCGCGGCTCGAGCGATGCGGCCGTCGTTGAGCACGATCGTCTCGTGTGGCCAGTCGATCGCCAGTGCCGCGATGACCGTCGCCTCGACCATGGCGGCGTCCTCGCCGCAGACCGGGATGAACACGTCGACGCCGCCGGCGGGAGGCACCGGCGGCGCCGACCGGCGGTACGGGCTCCAGAAGAGCACGACCGCCACGACAAGCGCGAGGTAGTTGACGAGCTCGGCGACGAAGAACACGACCGCCGGCGCCCCGAGGTCCGCGACCTGGCCGCCGCGCCACAAGAGATAGACGGCGCCACCGCCGACGGCCGCCAGCGCGGCCACCCGTGCGCCCAGCAGCCGAGCGCCCTTCACGGCAGCGGCTCCGCGCGCACGAGCTGGACCGGCGCGTTGCCGGCGAACGTCCGCGCGTAGACCGGCTCGAGATCGAGCGCCCGCAGCCCCTCGCGCAGCTCGCGCCGGCTCAGCACGGGGTCAGCGACGATCCACAGCCGCCCGCCGTCGACCGCGGCGGCGACGACCGGCGGCGCCTGTGCGGCCGCGCTCAGGCTGCCGTAGGCGTACACATCGTGCTCACCGTTGGCAAGCAGCTTCTCGCCGTAGTAGGAGAGCGCGCCGTCGAAGCCAAGCAGCCCGACGCTCACGACGGCGTCGCCCGCGCGCCAGTTGTCGGCGACGGTCGCGATCGCTGCGCGCGTGTCCGGGTTGCGGCCGTCGTGGCGCTGGGCGGCGACCACGCCGACCCCGGACGCAACGAGCGCCGTCGTCAGGAGCAGCATGCCGAGCGGACGCTGCAGGCGGACCGCGACCGCAGCGATCGCGACGAGGACGAACGGAACGGCGACCGCCGTGTAGCGCGTGAGCGCGATCGGCTGGCCGAGCGCGCTGGCCAGCAGCACCGCCACGAGCGGGGTGGCCGCGCACGCTACGACGAGCCGGCGCGCGCGGATCGGCCGGAAGCGGTCCGCGAGCGCGAGCAGCGCCAGGACCTCGACGACGACGATCGCGCCGAGCTCGCGCGCGACCATCAGCCCGCCGGTCGCGCGCCCGTCGAACGGGCTCGAGGCGATGCGCAACGCGTTGAACATCGTCAGCGACGCGTACGTTTGGGCGATGTCGTGATGCCCCTGGCTCGCCTGCTCGAGCGCGAGCGGGACGAGCGCTCCGAGCGGCAGCGCGACCGCCGCGCAGAAACCGGCGCGCCAGCGCAGCGGAACGCCGGGCGACAGCCACAGCCAGACCGCGAGCGGGGCGAGCACGAGCACCGCCGTGTAGTGCAGGAGCACGCTGCAGCACGCGGCCGCGGCCCCGACAAGCAGCCAGCGCGAGGAGCGGTCGCGCGTCGCCTGCACGACCGCGGCGACCGCGACCGTGAGCGCCAGCATGACCCAGATGTAGGCGCGCACCTGCTGGGCGTACAGCAGCACGAGCGGGCTGACGGCGCCGAGCGTCGCGGCGATGAGCCCGGCGCGACGGCCGGCGACGAGGTTCCCGAGCCAGTACAGCGCGGCGACGAGCGCGATCCCGGCCGCGACGGACGGCAGCCGCAGCATGAGCTCGCTGTCGCTGCCGACGGCCTGCATCCATGCGTGCAGGATCAGGTAGTACAGCGGCGGGGTGACCTCGCTGTACTGCAGAGCCTGAGCCAGATCGCCGAGGCTGCCGCGGCTTGCCTCCCAGCTGTAGACCTCGTCGATGAAGAGGCTGGATCCGCCGAGCCCGAGCGCGAAGCCCGCCGCGGCCAGCACGAGCACGCAGACGAGCACGCGGCTCGTGCGCTCGCGCGGCACCCGCGCCGCGCTCGCCCGAGCCCGGACGCGCAGCGCAGCCTCCGCCTGCAGCGCCATGCGTCCTGATGGGGCGTACGTTGGCATCCGTTCCTTCGTCCTGTCCGCGGGTCGTCATGACCCCTTGGGTGCTCGTCGGAGGAACGTCGGAGCAGGACGCATACGTGCGCCCGTCCCCCTGCCACGCCCAAACCTGAACGGAAGTGCAGGCCCGGGTCGCAAAGCCGGCCGCGCGCAGGCGTCTATGACCGGTATGGATGCCAAGCTGCTCGGCTTCGTCGCCGCCGGGGCCGTTC